>NZ_FOMM01000055.1:0-8799 GCF_900112625.1 Methylobacterium sp. 13MFTsu3.1M2 | reverse complement strand
CGCGGCTGTACCGCACCGGCGACCGGGCGGCGTGGCGGGCGGACGGGCAGCTCGACTACCGCGGGCGGGCGGACGATCAGGTCAAGATCCGCGGCCAGCGCGTGGAGCCGGGCGAGGCGGCCGCCGCGCTGCGGGCGCTGCCGGGTGTCGCCGAGGCGGCGGTGGTCGCCCGTCCCGGTCCGGACGGGGGGCTGCGGCTGGTGGGCTACGCGGTGCCGGCGGCCGGCGGCGCGCTCGACGAGCCCGCGCTGCAGCGGGCCCTGGCCGACACGCTGCCCGACGCGCTGCGCCCCGCCCGCATCCTCGCCCTGCCCGCCCTGCCGGTCTCCGCCAACGGGAAGCTCGACCCAGGTCGCCTCCCCGAACCCGACTGGGCGGCCACGGGCCGGCGCGGGCCGCGCACCGCGCGCGAGGCGGCCGTGGCGCAGGCCTTCGCGCAGGTGCTCGGCCTCGACGCGGTCGGGATCGACGACGGCTTCTTCGACCTCGGCGGCCACTCGCTGCTCGCCACGCGCCTCGTCAGCCGGCTGCGCGCGGCGCTCGGCGTCGAGCTGCCGCTGCGCGCCGTGTTCGAGGCCCCGACGGTCGCGGCGCTGAGCGGGTGGATCGACGCGGCTGGCGACGCGGCCGGTGAGGCGGCCGGACACGTCGGCCCCGCGCGCGCGCCCCTCGTCGCGCGCCCGCGGCCGGATGTCGTCCCGCTCTCCGCGGCCCAGACCCGGATGTGGCTGCTGTCGCGGATCGACGGCGCGCATCCCTACACCATCCCGATCGCGCTCCGCCTCACGGGCCCGCTCGACGCCGACGCGCTGCGCGCGGCCCTCGCCGACGTGGTCGCGCGCCACGAGAGCCTGCGCACCCGCATCGTCGCGATCGACGGGGCGCCGGCGCAGCAGGTCCTGCCGCCCGACGCGGCGCGGCCCGGCCTCGATCTGTGCGCGGCGGACCCGGAATCGTGGCCGGACGCGCTGTCCGCGGCGGCGCGCGCGCCCTTCGACCTGGCCGTCGACCTGCCGATCCGCGCGCGGCTGTACCGGTTCGGCCCGGACGCGCACGGGCTCCTCCTCCTGATCCACCACGTCGCCGCCGACGGCTGGTCGCTGACTCCGCTGATGCGCGATCTCGCGGCGGCCTACGCGGCGCGGTGCCGCGGCGCGGCGCCGGAGCGCCCGGCCCTGCCGGTGCAGTACGCGGACTACGCGCTCTGGCAGCGCGACCGTCTCGGCGACGAGGCCGACCCGGACAGCCTGATCGCCCGCGAGATCGGCTACTGGCGCGCGCAGCTCGCGGGGCTGCCCGAAGGCCTCGCGCTGCCCACCGACCGGCCGCGCCCGGCGACGGCGAGCCACCGCGGAGGGCGCGTGCCCCTCGCCCTCGGGCCGGACCTGCACCGCGCCCTGGCGGATCTCGCGCGGCGCGAGCGGGCGAGCCTCTTCATGGTGCTCCAGGCCGGCCTGTCGGCGCTCCTGACCCGCCTGGGTGCGGGCGAGGACATCCCGCTCGGCAGCCCGATCGCGGGCCGCACGGACGAGGCCCTCGACGGCCTCGTCGGCTGCTTCGTCAACACGCTGGTCCTGCGGACCGACACGTCCGGCGACCCGAGCGGCCGCGATCTCGTGGGACGGGCCCGCGCCGTCGCGCTCGAGGCCTACGCGCACCAGGACGTGCCCTTCGAGCGCCTCGTGGAGGTGCTGAACCCGCCGCGCTCGCTCGCGCGCCACCCCCTGTTCCAGGTCATGCTGGCGCTTCAGGACGGCGTGCCGGATTCGTTCGATCTGGCCGGCCTGCGCGCCGTCCCGGATCCGGTCGGTTCCGGGGCCGCGCGGTTCGACCTCGCCTTCGACCTCGTCGAGCGGCGCGGGGCCGACGGGACGGAGGCGGGCGTCGTCGGCCACCTCGAATACGCCACGGACCTCTTCGAAGAAGCCGGCGCGACCCGCCTCGCGGACCGGTTCGCGCGGCTGCTCGCGGCCCTGGCGGCCGCGCCGGACCGGGCAATCGGGGATCTCGACCTGTTCGAGGCCGGCGAGCGGCGGCAGGTCCTGACGGACTGGAACGCGACGGCGCGGGCGGTGCCGCCCGAGACCCTGCCGGCGCTCGTCGCCGCGCAGGCGGCCCGCACGCCGGAGGCCGTCGCCCTGGTGGCCGGTTCGGAGGTGCTGCGCTACGCGGAGCTCGAGGCCCGCGCCAACCGGATCGCCCACGCGCTCATCGCCCGCGGGATCGGACCGGAGGACATCGTGGCGGTGGCGCTGCCGCGCGGGCCGGACCTCGTCGCGGCGCTGCTGGGCGTGCTCAAGGCCGGGGCAGCCTACCTGCCCCTCGACCCGGGCTACCCCGCGGAGCGGCTCGCCCTCATGCTGGCCGATGCCCGGCCCGCCGGCCTCGTGACCGTCGACGCGTGGCCGCGGCCGGACGGCCTGCCCGCCCTGGTGCTCGACGCCCCGGACGGGCGCGCGGCGCTCGCGGCCGCGCCGGCCCGCGCGCCGACCGACCGGGACCGGGCGCGCCCGCTCGTGCCGGCCCATCCCGCCTACGTGATCTACACGTCCGGCTCCACGGGCCGGCCCAAGGGGGTCGTGGTCCCGCATGCCGGCCTGACCAACCTGCTGCACGACCTCGTCGATCGCATCGGCGTGACGCCGGCGGACCGGCTGCTCGCCGTGACCACGGTCGGCTTCGACATCGCGGGCCTCGAACTGTTCGGGCCGCTCCTCCGCGGCGCGCGCGTGGTGCTGGCCGGGCGGGACGACGTGCTCGATCCCGGGCGTCTGGCGCGGCTCGTCCGCGAGGCGGGCATCACGCTGATGCAGGCCACGCCGACCCTGTGGCGCGGTCTCGCGGAGACGGACGCCCTGCGCGGCGTGCGGGTGCTGGTGGGCGGCGAGGCGCTGCCGCCCGACCTCGCGGGCGCCCTGAGCGCGCGGGCGGCGCGGGTGACCAACCTCTACGGCCCGACCGAGACCACGATCTGGTCCACAGCGGCCGAGATCGTGCCCGGCGCGGAGACCGTCACCGTCGGCGCGCCCCTGTGGAACACGCAGGCCTACATCCTCGACGGCGGCCTGCGGCCGGTCCCGCCGGGCACGGTCGGCGAACTCTACCTCGCGGGCGCCGGGCTCGCCCGCGGGTATCTCGGGCGGCCGGGGCTCACGGCCGAGCGCTTCGTCTCCTGCCCCTTCGGGCCGCCCGGCGCGCGCATGTACCGGACCGGCGACCGGGCGCGCTGGCGCGCGGACGGGACCCTCGACTACCGCGGCCGCGTCGACCACCAAGTGAAGATCCGCGGCGTGCGCATCGAGCCCGGCGAGGTCGAGGCGGCGCTGATCGCGCAACCCGGCGTCGCGCAGGCCGTCGTGACCGCGCGGCAGGACCGGCCCGGCGACGCGCGGCTGGTGGCCCACGTCGTCCCCGGCCCCGGGGCGGCGCTCGACCCCGCGGAGCTGCGCCGGGCGCTCGCCGCGACGCTGCCGGACGCGATGGTGCCCGCGGCCGTCGTGACGCTCGATGCCCTGCCGCTGACCCCCAACGGCAAGGTCGACCGCGCCGCCCTGCCGGCGCCGGAGCCGGTCGCCGACCCGGCCGCCGACCCGCCGCGGACCGGGACGGAGCGCCGCCTCGCCGCTGTCTGGGCCGAGGTGCTGAACCTCCCCTCGGTCGGGCGCGGCGACAACTTCTTCGCCCTGGGCGGGCACTCGCTCCTCGTCGCCCGGGTCGTCGCGCGCCTGAGCGAGGCGCACGGCATCGTCCTGCCCCTGCGCGCCGTCTTCGAGGCGCGCACCCTGGCGGATCTCGCGGTCGTGATCGACGGCCGGGACGCGGGTGGCGCGGACGCCGACATCGACGCGATGAGCGACCTCCTCGACGCGCTGGAACACGCCGAATGACCGACACCGGCCCCTCGCGGGACGACCAGCTGCGCGCCCTGGCGGCGCGCTTCTCCGCGCTGCCCGACGGCAAGCGCCGCCGGTTCGTGCAGGACCTCGCCGCGCGCGGCCTCGAGGCGGACCGCCTGCCGATCCTGCCCGCGGAGGGCGGCGACGCGGGACCGCTCTCCGACGCGCAGCGCCGGTTCTGGCTCCTCTGGCAGCTCGACCCGGAGAGCCCGGCCTAT
Source organism: Methylobacterium sp. 13MFTsu3.1M2 (assembly GCF_900112625.1). Classification (NCBI taxonomy): domain Bacteria; kingdom Pseudomonadati; phylum Pseudomonadota; class Alphaproteobacteria; order Hyphomicrobiales; family Methylobacteriaceae; genus Methylobacterium; species Methylobacterium sp. 13MFTsu3.1M2. The sequence goes on along the minus strand of NZ_FOMM01000055.1, from coordinate 4,685 downwards.
CACATCGTCGGCGCGCTGCGCCTGACCGGTCCGCTCGACCCCGAGGCGCTGGACCGGGCGTTCGCCGGCGCCGTCGCCCGTCACGCGGGCCTGCGCGCGCGCTTCCCCCTGCGCGACGGGGAGCCGGTGCAGCAGGTCGACCCGGCGGGCACGTTCGCGATGGTCCGCCACGACCTGACCGGCTGCGACGCGGCCGAGGCGCGGGCGCGTCGCGCCGCGATCGAGGCGGCCGTCGAGCGGGCGCCCTTCGACCTCGCGCGCGGGCCCCTGCTGCGCGCCGCCCTGGTGCGCGAGGCGCCGGACCGGCACGTCGTCTTCCTGACCCTGCACCACATCGTCGGCGACGCCGTGTCGATGGACCTGCTGATCGACGCGGTCGCCGCCGGCTACGGATCCGACGCGCCGGAGAGCGCGGCCCCTGCCATCACCTACTCGGATTACGCCGCCTGGCAGGCGCGGATGCTGGACGCGGGCGCCCAGGCCGCGAGCCTCGGGTTCTGGACGGACCTCCTCGGCACGGAGCACCCCGTCCTCGCCCTGCCCGCCGACCGGCCGCGCCCCGACGTGCCCAGCTTCACGGGGGAGACGCTGACCTTCCCGCTGCCGCCCGCGACCGCGGCGGGCATCCGCGCCCTGGCCCGCCGCGGCGGCGCGACCGCGTTCCACGTCCTGGCCGCCGGCTTCGCGATCCTGCTCCAGCGCCTCGGCGGCGAGCGCGCTCTCCGCCTGGGCGTGCCGGTGGCGAACCGCACCCGACCCGAGACCGCGGGCGTGATCGGCAGCTTCGCCAACACCCTGGTGCTGTCCTTCGCGTTCGACCCGCTGGACAGCTTCGCCGCGTGCGTGGAGGCGACGCGGGCGCTCCTCGTGGAGGCCCAGGCCCATCAATCCGTGCCGTTCGAGCGGCTCGTGAGCGCCCTGAGCCCCGACCGGCATCCGGGCCGCAATCCCCTGTTCCAGGCGATCGTCCAGCACCTGCAGGAGCGCCCGCTCGCCACGATCCGCCTCGGCGACCTGTCGGTCGAGCGCGTCCCCCGCGCCACCGGCAGCGCCCACGTGGATCTCGGCCTGACCACGCTGGAGGACGCGCAGGGCGGCTTCACCGCGCACCTCACCTACGCCCGCGACCTGTTCGACGCGGCCACCGTCGCGCGCTGGCGCGACCATTTCCTGACCCTGCTGGGCAGCCTCGTCGCGGCGCCGGACGCGCCGATCCACGGGGCGCCCCTGCTCACACCGGGCGAGATCGCGCGGCTGAACCCGCCCTCCGCGCCGTCCGAGGTCGACGGGCAGCCCGTTCACGTGACCATCGCGGGGTTCGCGCGCACGGACCCCGAACGGACCGCGGTGATCTTCGCCGATCGCGCCACGAGCCGCGGCGCGCTGGACGCCGAGGCGAATCGCCTCGCGCACCGTCTCGCCGAGGCCGGCATCGGCCCGGACACGGTCGTCGCCGTGATGCTGCCCCGCTCGCCCGGCCTGCTCGCCGCCTATCTCGGCGTGCTCAAGGCGGGCGGCGCCTACCTGCCGCTCGGGCTCGACCTGCCGGACGCGCGCATCGCCGCGATGGTCGCCGACAGCGGCGCGCGCGTCCTCGTCACGGATCGCGCCCATGCCGGCCGCGGGCCGGCCGCGGTCCCGCGGATCCTGATCGACGCGGACGCGCCGGACGCGGGCGCGGGGCCTCCACCCCCGGTGGCGCTCCACCCGGAGAACCTCGCCTACCTGATCTACACCTCCGGCTCGACGGGGAAGCCGAAGGCGGTGGCGGTGGCGCACGGCCCGCTCGCGATGCACGTCCGCGCGACCGCGCCGCTCTACGAGATGGACGCGGACTCCCGCGAGTTCCACTTCATCACCTTCAACTTCGACGGCGGGCACGAGCGCTGGCTGACGGCGCTCGCCTGCGGCGCCAGCCTCGTGCTCCGCGACGACGCGCTCTGGTCGCCGGCGGAGGTGTTCGCGGCGTTCCGCCGGCACGGCGTGACGAATGCCGGCTTCCCGCCGAGCTACGTCCGGGAACTGACGCGCTGGGCCGAGCAGGAGGGCGGCGCGCCGACCCTCGACCTGCTCTCCTTCGGCGGCGAGGCGATGCCGCGCGACGAGCTCGCGCGCGTCAACCGCGCCCTCGGGCCGCGCCGCCTCATCAACGGCTACGGGCCGACCGAGACCGTGGTGACGCCGCTCGTCTGGAAGGTCCCCGCCGGCACGACCTGCGACACGCCCTACGCGCCGATCGGCAGCCCGGTGGGCGACCGGACCGCCTGGATCCTCGACGACGCGCTGCACCCGGTGCCGGTTGGGGTGGTGGGCGAGCTCTACATCGGCGGCACCGGCCTCGCCCGCGGCTATCTCGGACGCCCCGGCCTGACCGCCGAGCGCTTCGTGCCCGACCCGTTCGGAAGGCCCGGCGCGCGCCTCTACCGCACCGGAGACCGCGCCGCACGCCGCCCCGACGGCGCCCTCGACTACCGCGGACGCGCCGACGAGCAGGTCAAGATCCGCGGACAGCGCGTCGAGCCCGGCGAGGTCGCCGCCGCCCTGCGCGCGCAGCCCGGCATCGCCCAGGCCGCCGTCCTCGCCCGCCGCAAACCCGACGGCCCCGCGCGGCTCGTGGCCTACGCGGTGCCCGCGCCGGGCGCGCGCGCCGACCCGCAGGAGCTGCGCCGCGCCCTGGCCCGCGACCTGCCCGAGGCCCTGGTGCCGGCCGCGATCGTCCTGCTCGACGCCCTGCCGCTCTCGACGAGCGGCAAGCTCGACGCCCGCGCCCTGCCCGAGCCCGACGCGGACGCGCCCGCCCCGGACGCCGACCCGCCGCGCACGGCGACCGAGCGGCGCCTCGCCGATCTCTGGGCCGCGGTGCTCGGCCTGCCCGGCCCCGACGCCGTCGCCCGCTCCGACACCTTCTTCGAGCGCGGCGGCGATTCCATCCTCGCCCTCCAGCTCGTCACGCGCGCCCGTCAGGCCGGCCTGACGCTCACCCCCCGCGACGTGTTCACCCACCAGAGCCTCGCCGCCCTCGCCGCGCACGCCGAGCGCCAGGGCGCACGCCCGGCGCTCCCCGCGCGCGACGCGGCGACCGATCCGGGCCTCGAGGCCGGCCCGGTGCCGCTGACCCCGATCCAGAGCTGGTTCCTGGCCGCGCCGATGCCGCGGCGCGCGCACTGGAACATGGCCGTGCTGCTCGTCCCGCGGGCGCGCCTCGCGGCGGACCGCGTCGCGGAGGCGCTCGCCGCGCTGTCCACCGCCCATCCGGCCCTGCGGCTGCGCTTCGCGCAGGCGGCCGACGGCGGCTGGCGGCAGACCTGCACCGCAGCCGACGCCGTCGCGGCCGCCGGGTCGCTGTGGCGCCGCGAGGCCCGGGACGCGGCCGCCCTGGCGGCGCTGGCCGAGGCCGCGCAGACGAGTCTCGACCTCGCCCGCGGGCCGGTGCTGCGCGCCGTCCTGGTCGATCCGGCCCCGGACGGCGGGCAGCGCCTCCTCCTCGTCGCCCACCACCTCGTGGTCGACGCCGTCTCCTGGCGCATCCTGGTGGCGGATCTCGCCCTGGCCCTCGCGGGGCGGACCCTGCCGGCGCCCGCGACCTCCTTCCCCGCCTGGGCCCGGCACCTCGACGCCCTGGCCCGGGATCCGGCCGAGGCCGACCGCCGCCGCGCCTGGGCCGAGGCCTGGGCGGCGCAGCTCGCGCCGCCCGCATGCGGCCTCGAACCCGCCCGGCCCGACGCACCCAACGTCGAATCCGCCCAGACCGAGATCGCCGACAGCCTCGACGCCGACGCCACCGACGCCTTCCTCCGCCGGGCGGGCCGGCCCTACCGCACGCGCCCCGACGAACTCCTGCTCGCGGCGCTCGCGGTGGCGGTGTCGCGCCGCTGCGGCGGGCGAGCCGTGCGCGTCGTGCTCGAGGGCCACGGTCGCGATGCTGACGCCCTGGCGGACAGCTTGGCGGACGCGGCCGGCGAGGCGGCGCGCCACGACCTGAGCCGGACGGTGGGCTGGTTCACCACGCTGGTGCCGCTGCGGCTCGACCCCCTCGGCGGCGAGCCGGACCTGCCGCCGGACGACGCCGCCCGCGGCCATGCCCTCGGTGCTGCTCTCTGCCGGGTCAAGGAAGCCCGCCGCGCCCTGCCCCAGCCCGACCTCAGCCACGACCTCCTGCGCCACGGCCCCGTCGCGGACCTGCGCCACCGCATCGCCGCGGCACCCGAGCCCGGCATCCTCCTCAACTACCTCGGCCAGATCGACCCCGACCGCGCCGACCCTGATGCGCCCTTCGCCCTCGCCCCCGAGAGCGCGGGGCCCATGCGCGACCCCGGCAGCCCCGCCGGCGCCGAGCTCACCCTCACCGCCCTCGTGCGCGACGGCCGCCTCCACCTCGCCTGGCGCTTCAGCCCCGACCGCCACGACGCCACCGCCATCGCCGCCATCGCCCGCGACACCCGGCACACCCTCGAGGCCCTCGTCGCCCACTGCGCCGACCCGGGCACTCCGCGCCGGCCCACCCCCGCCGACCTGCCCCTCGCCCGCCTCGACCAACCCGGCCTCGACGCTCTCCTGGCCGACGCCCGCGCGGCCGGTACCCTCGACCCCGACAGCCTCGCCGACCTCTACCCGCTCACCCCCCTGCAGGAGGGCCTGCTCTTCCACGCCCGCCTCGCCCCCGGGGACGCGGCCTACCGCAACCA
>NZ_FOMM01000011.1:0-230425 GCF_900112625.1 Methylobacterium sp. 13MFTsu3.1M2 | reverse complement strand
GGGTCCGGTCGATCTGCAGCAGCACCACGCTCAGGCCCTCGGCCCGGGCCTGCGCGACCATGTCGTCGATGTGCCGCTGGATGCCCCCGCCCCAGCTGTGCGTCACGTAGAGCAGCGCCCGGCCGGCGAAGTGCCGGGCCAGCCGCGCCCGGTCGAGCCGCGCCCGCCCGCGCCGGCCGGGATCGGCCTGGACGAACTGCCCGACGCGGGCCGGGTAGTCGGGGTGCTTGGCGAGCAGCGCCGCCTGGCCCTGGTCGTACTCGCCGCCCGCGTCGAGCCCGAACGAGATCTGGCCGGCGTGGTGGACGAACACGTCCTCGGCGAGCAGGTTGACGAAGCCGGCCTTGATGGCGCGCAGGCACCAGTCGTTCTCCTCGCCGTAGCCCTTGCCGAAGGCCTCGGCGTCGAGGTCGCCGACGGCGTCGAGGGCGGCGGCGGTCATGTACATGCAGAAGCCGACGCCGGTGGGCACGGGCACGGCGCGGCCGCGGTTGACCTGCGCGGCCACGCGGTCGAGGTCGGGCCGGGCGATCTCCAGCGGCATGGTGTTGTTGGCGTTGAAGCGCGGGTAGGAGCAGATCGTGGCGTTGTTGGACAGCGGCGTGACGCTGCCCACGGGCAGCCCCGCGCCCATCCCTGCCCCGGCCCCGGCCCCTGCCCCAGCCTCTGCCCCTCCTTCCGTGCCGGACCCGGCCCGAGGCTCGGCGTTGTGTTCGGCGTTGTGTTCTGCGTGGGCGACGAGGCGGTCGAGCCAGTCGCCGAAGACTTCAGCGTCGGAGTTGAGCAGGACGACGGCGCGGCCCTGGCGCAGGCCGAGGGCGCGGTTGACCGAGCGGACGAAGCCGAGGTTGCGCTCGTTCTCGACGAGGTGGAACAGGCCGCGGCCGGCGAGGGCGGCGAGGTCCGCGGTGAGCTGCGGGTCGGGGGAGCGGTCGTTGACGGCGAGCAGGGTGAAGGGGGTGGCCTGGGGTGCCGACAGGCAGGCGTGGAGGGCGCGCAGGGTCTCGCCGCGGCCCTTGTAGACGGGGACGATGACGACGACGCGGGCCTGCGCGATGGGCAGGGCCCGGGGCAGGCGGTCCCAGTCGTCGGCCGCCGGGGCCTCCATGGGCGGGTAGGTGCCGAGATCCTCGGGGCAGCCCATCAGCCCGGCGGCCCGGCCGGTGCGCACGTAGTGCAGGAACGGCGACTCCCCGGGACCCAGCAGGTGCCCGTAGGTCTCCCGGTAGAACGCGATCGAGAAGGTCTTGCTCGGGTCCCGGCCCTCGTGCTGCCCGTAGGCGACGAAGTGGGCGAGCGGGGCGTCGGCGGCGTCGGGGTTGCGCTTGGCGTAGAAGGCGGCGTCGAAGAACGGCGCGACCGTCCGGGCCTCGTCGGCCAGCGCCGCCTCCCGCGAATCCGGCGTGCCGTAGCGGGGGTGGAAGGCACCGGCCGCGATGTCGGTGCCGTGCATCAGCGCCGTGGCGAGGCGGTGGACGAGGGGCGCGAGGCCCGTCTCGCGCATCCCGGGATGCGCGTCGGCGTAGGCCTGCCCGTCGAAGTCGGGCCTGGGGTTGCGGCCCGCGCGCCAGCCGGTGTCGCAGTAGTCGCGCACCGCGTCCTGCGCCTCCGACAGGCCGTAGCGCGCCCGGTAGAAGCCGTGGTCGAAATGCCCCGCCACCAGACGCGCCTGCAGGTCCAGGAACGCGTCCCGCTCGAGGGTCTCCTGCCCGATCGCCCCGAGCCAGCCCGTGTCCTCCACCGGCGCCCGCGCCGGCCGCAGCCCGCAGACCCGCAGCAGCGCCGCCAGCGTCGAGCGCCCCGGGCCGGGATCGCGCAGCTCCCGCCAGCCCGCCTCGGCGAAGTGCAGGAACGGCTCGCGCCCGCCCACGTCCGGGTAGGTCGCCCGGTACCACGCCGCGTCCACCGCCGGCAGGTTCAGCCGGTGCGGCCCCGCGAACGGCTCGGCCCCCGTCAGCCGGGTCTCGGCGACGTAGCGGAAGAACGGGTCGTCCGCGACCGCCCGGCTGCCGGCCCGCGCCTGCACGTAGCCGGCCGGGTCGAAGTCCGGCCGCGGGCCGATCCGCGCCCGCCAGCCCTCCGCCACGTAGTGGCGCAGCAGCGCCGTGTCCGGGGCATCGGCCAGCGCCTCGGCCTGCGGTCCGGGCAGGCGCTGCCGGTAATGGGCGGCGTCGAAGTAGGGGGCGAGGGTCTCGACCCGCAGGGCGAGCGCGGCCTCCGGGTCGGGGCGGGCCGATCCGCCGTGGAGGACGTAGTGCACCAGCGGGTTCCGGGTGGCGAAGGTGATCCCGCGGCTGAGGCAGTAGGCCAGGGTGTCGAAGTGCGGCGCCGGCTCGCGGCCCTCGCGCCAGCCGGAGGCCATGTAGTGGTCGACCGGGTCGACGCCGGCGGCGGCGAGGTCGGGGTTGCCGGCGAGGTAGAAGGCGCCGTCGACGAGGCGGCGGGCGAGGCGGTGGGCCTCGGCCGTGTCGGGCTTCGGCAGGGCGGCCGCCTCCCCCTCCCCTTCACGTCCGGCGCGGCGGCGCGCGAGGGCGTGCAGGAGCGGGTTGATGCCGGCGCGGGCGAGGTGGGGATGGGCGGCGAGGTAGGCGGCGGAGTCGAAGTCGGGGCGCGGGTCGCGGCCCGCGCGCCAGCCGTGGACGAGGTAGTCGCGCACCGGGTCGGCCGCGATCCCGTACCAGCTCGCGTAGAACGCCGTGTCAAAGTGCGGGGCCAGGGCGGCGATCAGGCGCGCCTCGAGATCCGCGCCGGTCGCGGCGCCCGCCCAGCGTCGGTGCAGCGCCGCCGGCGTGGCCAGCGGGTCGCGCAGCCGGCCGAGGCGGCGTCGCATCCGCGTCAGGGCCGAGATCCGGCCGGTCCCGTCGGAGTCGCGGCGCATCTCAGGACTCTGCGGAGGGGCGTTCGCCGCGGGCCGTCACGGGGCGCGGGATCCATCGGCCGCCCGCCGGGCGGGCGCCGTCGAGGCGCGGGGCTCTGATCGGGTCATGGGCGGCAGCTGGCGGGCAGCGTCGGAGGCGCGAGGCGGCGCGGGAGCGATCGTCCTGTCGGACACAAGTCGCACTAGCGGAACCGGCCGAATCCGTAAACCGCGGGGCGCCGCCGGCGTCCGCGCCGCGGGCCATGCCGCGGGTCATGCCGCGGACCGGCGGAGGGGCCTTGCTGCCGACCGTATTTCGATATATCTGAAAATTCGTCATATCGAAATCGAGTCGTCTCCATGCATCCCTATGTCTCGGACGGCCTGCACGCCGATCCCTTCGACGCCTTCCGCGTCCGCGCCCATCGCGGGCCGATGGGCGGCGACCCCCGCGGACGGCACGGGCCCCACGGCCACCCGGGTCGCGGTCCCGGCGACCGCCGGATGTTCGGCCGCGGCGGCCGCGGCGACCTCGCGCGCTTCTTCGCCCACGGCGACCTGCGCCTCGTCATCCTCCACCTGATCGCCGAGAAGCCGCGCCACGGCTACGAGATCATCAAGGCGATCGAGGAGCGGGTCGGCGGCGCCTACAGCCCGAGCCCCGGGACCGTCTACCCGACGCTGACCCTCCTGGAGGAACTCGGCCACGTCACGGTGACCCCCGGGGAGGGCACCAAGCGGCTGCACGCGATCACGCCCGAGGGGCAGGCCTTCCTGGACGGCAACCGCCCGACCCTCGAGGCGATCCTCGCCCGGATGGCCGAGGCCGAGGCCGCCCGGGGCGACGGTCCCCCGCCCTCGGTCGTGCGCGCCAAGGAGGGGCTGAAGCTCGCCCTGCAGATGCGGCTCGCCCGCGGCCCGCTCAGCGCCGAGCAGGCCGCCGCCATCACGGCGGCCCTGGAGGCGGCGACCGCCGCGGTGGAGCGGGCGTGACGGGCCGTCCCGCGCCCGTCACCGGACCCGTCATCGGACCCGTCACCGGACCCGTCACCGGGACGCGGCCGGTGCCCGACCCGCGGCTCGGCAGCCTCGTCCTCGGGATCACCCTGTTCCGGCCGCGGCCGGACCAGGTGGCGCGCGTCCGGGCCCTGGCCTCGGCCGGCGACGCCGCGGTGATCGCCTTCGACAATGGCGGCCTCCCGGCCGGGACGGCCGACCAGCTCGCCCGGGCCGGCGTGACCCTGCTGTCGGCGGGCACGAATCTCGGCATCGCCGAGGCGCTCAACCGGATCGCGGCGGCCGCCCGCGCCGCGGGGGGCGGGATCCTCCTCCTCCTCGACCAGGACGCCGAGCCGCCCGCGGATCTCGCCGCCGCGCTGCTGGCGGCGCGGGACCGGCTGCGGGAGGCCGGGATCCCGGCGGCGGTGGTGGGCCCGGCGCCCGCGCCGGCACCGGGCCACAAGGCGCCGGCCTACCCGCCCCGTCCCGGCGCGCCGGCACGCGACGGCCTCGCTCCCGTGCAGTTCCTGGCGACCTCGGGCTCGCTCGTCGACCTCGACGCCTTCGCGCGGGTCGGGCCGTTCCGCGGCGACTTCTTCATCGACGGGGTCGAGCTCGAATGGTGCTTCCGTGCCTGGAGCCTCGGCTACGGCTGCTACCGAGCCGACGCCGTCGCGATCCCGCACCGCGTGGGCGGCGGGACGATCCGGGCCTTCGGGATCACGATGCCGCGCCAGCCCCTGTTCCGCATGGCGACCTACCTGCGCAACGCGATCTACGCGTGGCGGCTGCCGCACGTGCCGCCGCGCTGGAAACTCGCCCAGGCCGCCTACCTGCCGCTCCAGGCCGGGCTGTACTGGGCGGATTCGGGCTTCCGGCCCGCCGTGCTGCTCAGGCTCCTCGCGGCCGCGCGCGACGGCGCCCTCGGGCGCCTCGGGCCGCCCCGGGACCTGCCGCGGGACCTGCCCCGGGACCTGCCGTGACCGACCGCCCTGCCCTCGACGTCGTGATCGTCAACTGGAACGGCGGCGGCCTGCTGCGCGCCTGCCTCGCGAGCCTCGCGGCCGCGCGGGACGCCGCGGCCGTGCAGGTCACCGTGGTGGACAACGCCTCGACGGACGGCTCCACCGAGACCCTGCCCGCCCTGCCCCGCCCGCTCCGGCTGATCCAGAACACCGCGAATCTCGGCTTCGGCCGGGCCTGCGACCAGGGCGCCGCCGCCGGCGACGCCCCCGCGATCCTGTTCCTGAACCCGGACACGCAGGTCGCGCCCGACGCGCTCGGCGTGGCCCTGGCCGCCCTGGCGGCCGACCCGCGGACCGGGATCGTCGGCGCGCGGCTCGTCGACCCGGACGGGCGGACCGCGCGCTCCTGCGCCCGGGCGCCCTCGGCGCTGGGCCTCCTCGGCCGCGCCCTGGCGCTCGACCGCCTCGGCCTCGTGCGGCCGCACTTCCTGCTGGAGTGGGACCACGCGGAGGACCGCGCCGTCGACCAGGTGATGGGCGCCTTCCTGATGATCCGCCGCGACCTGTTCCGGAGCCTCGGCGGGTTCGACCCGCGCTTCTTCGTCTACTGGGAGGATGCCGACCTCTGCGAACGGGCCCGGGCGGCGGGCTTCGCGGTGCGGCACGTGGCCGGGGCGGTCGCCCGCCATGTCGGCCAGGGCACGACCCGGCAGGTGCGGGCGCGGCGGCTGTTCTACTTCCTGCGCAGCCAGATCCTCTACGCCGGCAAGCACCACGGCGCCGCGACGGCCCTCGGCCTGGCGGCGGCGAGCTTCGGCGCGCAGGTGCCCCTGCGGCTCGCCCTGGCTCTCGCCCGCCGCTCCCCCCGGGAGGCCGCGGAGGTCCTGCGGGCGGCGGGCCTCCTGGCCGCGGCGCTGCCGGGGCTCGTGCCGGACCTCCTGCGGGCCGCGCGCGTGCGGCCCGCCGCTTGAGCGGGCCGGCGATGCCGCGCCCTGTCCGCGCGCCCGCCGCGCAGGGGCCGGCCGCCCGATCGACCCGGACGCGGCCGTGAGCCTGCCGATCACCGGCGACGGCCGGTTCTGGGCCCTTGCCTTCCTGGGCCTCGGCTTCCCGGCCTGCCTCGCGCTGGCCTGGATCGGCCTGCCCGGCGAGTCCCCGTCCACCTCCGCCCTCGCCGTGGGCGGCCGGCTCGCCGGCATCGCGGCGTTCCTGGGCCTGGGGCTCGCCGCCCTGGCCCTGGCGACCCGGGGACGGGCCGCGCTGTTCGCGCTGCTGTGCTTCCCGGCCTCGCTCGCGGCTGCCTCCGGACCGGACGGGCCCGTCCTCGCGCTGGCGGCGCTCGCGGCCGCGCTGCTCAGCCCCCGGCCGATGACGGGCCGGCACGGTTCGGTGCGCCGCGCCGGCGCGGCGCTGGCGATCGCCCTGGTGGTGCTGGCGCGGCCGGCCTGCGCGCCCCTCGTGGGGATGCTGCTGGTGCCGTTCCCGCCCCCGGGGCGACGCGTCCGCGCCTGGCGGGAGCGGCTGCCGCTCGCCGCGCTCGCCCTGCTGCCGGCTCTCCTGTCGGCTCTCCTGCCGGCGCTGCTGCCGGCCGCGAGCCCCGGGCTTCCGCCCCCCGGCGCGGCGGGGGGCGGATTTGTGTCCCTGCCCGTCCCGCTGCCCGGGTTCCTCACCGGGGTCTGGGCCGCCGCGCTGCTGGTGCCGCCCGTCGCGCTGCGGCGCGGCCCCCTGCCCCCCCCCGCGGAGCGGCTGTGGCTCTCGGGCTGCGCGCTCCTCGGCCTCTGGCTGGCGGTGCTGCCGCGGGCCCTCGCCCCGGCGGGCGGCCTCGGGGGGATGCAGGCCCGGGACCTGCTGCCGCTGGCGCCGATGCTGATCCTGGCCTTCGCCCGGGGGCGGATCGGTACCGCGGCGGCCCTGCGCTGGCCGGCCCTGCTCCCGGTGCTGGCCGCCGCCCTCGACGCGGTGGTGCTGCCGATGATCGCGCTGCGGGCGTAGCGGGCGCTCAGTCCCGGTCCAGGAACTCCAGGAGCGCCCGGTTGAAGGCCTCGGGCCGGGTGACGCTGTGGGCGTGGCCGCCCTCCGGGGCGAGGGCGAGCCGGGCCTTGGGCAGCGCCGCCGCCAGCCGCTCGGACCGGGTGTAGGGCACCAGCACGTCGTCCCGGGCGGCCATGACCAGGGTCTCGTGGCCGATCGACCCGAGACGGTCCGCGATGGTGAAGCGCTCCAGGGCGGCGATGCGGGTCAGCACGGTCTCGGCGCCGGGGAAATGCGCCAGGGCCTGCGCCGCGTCGGCTTCGACCCGCTCGGCCTCCGCGGAGAGCCAGGGGGCCGGGTACAGGAAGATCGCCTGGGCCCGCACGTAGGCCTCCGGCCCGCCCCCGGCCAGGATCGCCCGGCGGGCCGCGAAACAGCGGCGCGTGGCCGGGTCCATCGCGTCCCAGCCGTTGATCACGACGAGGCGCCCGACCCGCCCGGGGGCGTCCAGCGCCATCTGGAGGGCGATCAGGCCGCCGAGCGCGTGGCCGACCACGTCGGCCCGGTCGATCCCGGCCGCGTCCAGCACCCCGAGCGCGTCCCGCGCCATGGCGGGAACGTCGTGGTCCGGCGCGAGCCGGCCGGGCGAGCGCCCGGTGCCGCGGTGGTCGTAGGTGACGACCCGGAACCGCGCGGTCAGGGCCGCCATCTGCGGCGCGAAGTAGCCCGCCGCGCCGCCGAGGCCCGGCGAGAGCAGCACCGGCCGCCCGCCCGCCGGGCCGGCCACCGCGTGGGGGAGCGGGCCCATCAGCGGCCGATATGGGCGATCGCGGCGATCTCCACGCGGGCCTCGGGCTTCACGAGGCCGCACTGGATGCAGTAGCGCGCGGGCTTCTCGCCCGGGAAATACTCGGCGTAGACGGCGTTGATCGCCGCGTAGTCGGCCCAGTCCGCCAGGAAGACGTGGTTGAAGGTGACGTCGTCCATGGTGCCGCCCGCGGCCTCGACCACGCCCCGGATGGTCTCCAGCACGTGGCGGGTCTGGGCCGCCGCGTCGCCGGCATGGACCACGTTGGCCTCCGCATCGAGCGGCAGCGTGCCCGAGACGTACAGGATCCCGTCGGCCAGGGTGCCCGGCACGTAGGGGGCCAGCGGCTTGCCGGTCCCCGGCGGTATCACGACCTGCTTGGGCATTCCCCTGCGCCTCCCGCGCGCGACCTTTGGGCCCGGCCGGGCAGGCCGCGCGGGAGGCCGCGTCGCGGCGGTCTTCGCGCACCCTGCCGGTCACCGGCCGGGGGCGCGATGCACTTATCCGGCCAGATCGCCGCCGGATGTACCGCCGGATGTATCGATGCCGGCGTGTGAGGACGCCCCGAGGGCGGCCTCGAAGGCGGCGACGTCCGAGACCCAGCCGAAGAAGGTCTCGATGTTGGCGAGCGCCGCGTGCTGCAGGCTCTCCGGCCCCGCCTGGTGCGTGGCGTCGGCCAGCACGATCCCGAAATACTCCCGGTGGAACCCGTCCCGCAGCGTCGACTCGACGCAGACGTTGGTGGCGATGCCGGTGAAGACCAGCGTGGTCACGCCCCGGGCCCGCAGGGTGCTGTCGAGGGGCGTGTTGTAGAAGCCGCTGTAGCGCGGCTTGCCCATCACGATGTCGCCGGGCTCCGGCCTCAGGGCGTCCACCAGCGCGTAGTCCCAGGATCCCTTGGCGAGGAGCTGCGCGTTCGCTTCAGGATTCCGCCGCATCGTCTTGAGGGCGTTGGATTTGTGCCAGTTCGGCGAGCCCGGGCCACCGGCCTCGACATAGGCCGGGTCCCAGCCGTTCTGGAACCACAGGACCGGGATGCCGGCGGATCGCGCCGCCGCCACCGCCCGGGCGATCCGGGCGATCACCGGGCCCGTGCCCGAGACGTCGAAGCCGGCCCGGTCGAGGTAGCCGCCCGGGCTCGCGTAGGCGTTCTGGACGTCCACCACGATGAGGACCGTGGTCGCGGGATCGAGGGCGATCGGCTCCGGGCGGGCCGGCAGGACGACGCCGCCGTGCCGGCCCTGGGCGTCGCGGTAACCGGCGGGGCGATCCATCTGGCGATCCATCGGTCGGTCCATCGGGCGGTCCATCAGGCGACCTCGGGCAGTGCCGCCGCCGTCACGTGCCGGCGCGACCGCATCAGGGGCTGGATCCGGGTCCCGAAATCGTCGAGGCCCTTGAGGAAATCGTCGAAGACGAGCAGCACGCCCTCGACGCCGTCGATGGTCATGACGGCGTCGAGCATCGCGGCCACGCTGGCGTAGCTGCCCACCAGGGTGCCCATGTTGAGGTTCACCGCCGAGGTCGGGTCGGCGAGCTGGCGCACGTTGGTGTCGCTGCCGGACTTGGTGTCGGCCGCGCCCTGGACGCCGAGCCACGCGATCGCCTCGGCATCCGCGCCCGCCCTGTAGTGCGCCCAGGTCGCAATGGCGGCGTCGTCGGTCTCGTCGGCGATGATCATGAACAGCGCGAAGGCGGTCACCCGCCGCCCGGTCCGCGCGCCGGCCTCGGCGAGCTTCTCCACCACGGGCGCGAAGGCGGTCGGCGTGTTGATCCCCTTGCCCAAGCAGAAATTGTAGTCGGCGTACTGGGCCGTGAAGGCCAGCCCGGCGCCGCTCTGACCGGCGCAGATGATCTTCACCGGCGCCTGCGGCCGGGGGCTCAGCCGGCAATCGGTCATCTGGAAATACGTGCCCTTGCGGTCGCTGGCGCCCGTCTCCCACAGGTCGCGCAGGATCTGGGCGTACTCGGCCAGGTAGTCGTAGCGCTTGGCAAAATACTCGTCGCCCGGCCACAGGCCCATCTGGTCGTATTCCGGCTTCTGCCAGCCGGTGACGAGGTTCAGGCCGAAGCGCCCGTCGGAGATCGAATCGATGGTCGCGGCCATGCGCGCCACGAGGGCGGGCGGCAGGCACAGGGTCGCCGCGGTGGCGAACAGCCGGATCCGGGTGGTGACGGCGGCGAGCCCCGCCATCAGGGTGAAGGATTCGAGGTTGTGGTCCCAGAACTCGGTCTTGCCGCCGAAGCCGCGGAGCTTGATCATCGACAGGGCGAAGTCGAGCCCGTAGCCCTCCGCCTTCAGGGTGATCGCCTTGTTGAGCGCGAAGCTCGGGCGGTACTGCGGGGCGTTCTCCGACAGCAGCCAGCCGTTGTTGCCGATCGGGATGAACACCCCGACGCTCATGGCCGGTGCCGGACGGGCATCGGCGCTGTCGTCCGCGTGGCTCTGCATCATCGTCCCGCGCTCCGCCCGGTCGGTTCCCCCGGAACCGAGTCGACGCCCGGAGGCTCGCAAAACAGCGGCGGAGGGTCAAACCCGCGCCGCCCGTCGGGCGCGAAAATGCCCATCTTTCCAGCGACTTGCACAACCAGAGCGCGATGCCTGCCCAACCCGTGCGCGCGTCCCGACCGGCCGCGCCCGTCCGCCGGGACGCGTTCCACCGCGCTTGAGCGCGCTTGAGCGCCGCGACGTCCGCGCGGCGCGATGACCGGTGACGGCGCGGCGATCATCGTCGGCACGATCGCGGACCGATCGCGGACCGATCGCGGACCGATCACGAACATTGTCGTGGGCGTGGCGGAGACCATCTTCCCGTGACGATGATGGATCTCGGTCCGACACTGCCGGACCTTGCCGGACTTTGCCGGACCTTGCCGGAGTGACAGCGATGCGCGCGTGGCCCGCCCTGCTCCTCGTCCTCGGCCTCGCGGGGCCGGTGGCGGCCGACGAGGCGGGGCGCGCGGCGGCCCGGGCGGTCATCGCCAAGCAGGAGCAGGCGCTCGGCCGCGACGACGCGCAGACCGCCTACGAGCAGGCCGCGCCGGGGATCCGGGAGCTGTTCCCGAATGCCGACCTGTTCATCAGCATGGTCCGGAACCAGTACCGTCCGGTCTACCGCCACCGCAGCTTCGTGTTCGGCGAGGCGCGGGACACGGACCCGGCGGGCGTGGTCCAGTCTGTGGCGATCCAGGACGAGTACGGCGTCGACTGGACGGCCGAGTACAGCCTCGCCCGCGACGCGGACGGGCAGTGGCGCATCACCGGCTGCCGCCTCACCAAGGCGCCCGGCACGCGCGCCTGAGGACGCGCGCAGGAGAGCGCGCCCCCGAGGGGCGCCCGCCGCCGGCGCGGCGGGCGCGGAGGCCGGGCTCAGGGCCGGAACGTCCCGAGCTTCTCGAGCATCTGCAGGGTGACGTCGGCGCAGGCCCTGGTCGTGTCGTCGTCGGCGCACTTCACGTCGACCCGCGCGTCGCCGCGCTCCAGCACGATGTGGGCGGCCCGCGACGGCGGAGGCGGGGGCGGAGGCGGCGGGGGGCCGTCCGGGCCGGGACCGCGGCGCGGGTCGCCGGGGGGCGGGGGTGGCGCGCCGGCCTCGGGGCCGGGCCTCGGGCCGCCGGGCGGCGGCGGCGGGGCCTGCGCGAAGGCGACGGTGCCGGACAGCAGTGCCGCGACGCCCGCGAGGGCGATGATTCGGGTCATGTCGGCTCTCTCCGAGACGGGATCCGCCCCGGCGGCTCAGGGCCGCGGGGCGGTCCGGCTCTAGGACGCGGCCGGGCAACCGGCCCTGAACCGGCCCGTTCAGCCTCGGTTAAACCGCTGGCCCCGCCCCGTGCGCGCCCGGCAGCCAGAGCGGCGGCGCTCGGCTTTCGACAGGTCCGCCGGCATCGTGTAGAGGGGGCGCCTTCCCTCGGAGGACCCCGTGCTCCACGTCTCGACTCGCGGCGCGGCCGCGCCGCTCTCGTTCTCGGACGCGCTCCTGGCGGGCCTCGCCCGCGACGGCGGGCTCTACGTGCCGCAGACCTGGCCGCAGATCGGCCGTTCGGAGATCGCCGCCCTGGCGGGCCGGCCCTACGCGGAGGCCGCCAAAAGGGTGCTGCGCCCGCTGATCGACGGCGACGTCGCCGGGCCGGACCTCGACCGGATGATCGACGCGGCCTACGCGACGTTCCGCCACCCGGCGGTCTGCCCGCTGACCCAGCTCGACGACAACCTGTTCCTGCTGGAGCTCTTCCACGGGCCGACGCTCGCCTTCAAGGACGTGGCGATGCAGCTGCTCGGGCGGCTGATGGACCACGTCCTGGCCGAGCGCGGCGCCCGCGCCACCATCGTGGGCGCGACCTCGGGCGACACGGGCTCCGCCGCCGTGGAGGCCTTCGGCGGCCTCGACCGGGTCGACGTGTTCATCCTCTACCCGCACGGGCGGGTCTCGGAGGTGCAGCGGCGGCAGATGACCTCGGTGCCGGCGCAGAACGTCCACGCGCTGGCCGTCGACGGCACGTTCGACGATTGCCAGAACCTCGTCAAAGCCCTGTTCCAGCACGCCGATTTCGCCGACGCGGTGCGGCTGTCCGGCGTCAACTCGATCAACTGGGCCCGGGTCGCGGCGCAGGCGGTCTACTACTTCACCAGCGCTGTGGCGCTGGGCTCCCCCCACCGCCCGGTCTCCTTCGCGGTGCCGACCGGCAATTTCGGCGACGTGCTCGCCGGCTGGGTCGCCAAGCAGATGGGCCTGCCGGTCGAGCGGCTGATGATCGGCACCAACGCCAACGACATCCTGGTGCGGACCCTGGAGCACGGCGCCTACGAGCTGCGCGGCGTGGTCCCCACCACCTCGCCCTCCATGGACATCCAGATCTCGTCGAACTTCGAGCGGCTGCTGTTCGAGGCGCTGGGGCGCGACGCCGCGTCCCTGTCGCGGCTGATGGCCGGTCTGAAGCAGTCCGGCGGGTTCTCGCTGAACCCCGAGGTGCTGGCGACGGTGCGGGCGGAGTTCGACGCCGTGGCGGTGCCGGAGCCCGACGTCATGGCGGAGATCGCCCTGACCCAGGCCGCCACCGGCGTGGTGCTCGATCCCCACAGCGCCATCGGCGTCCGGGCCGGGCGGCGGCTCCTGGAGCGGGACCCGGCGACCCCCGTGGTGGCGCTCGCCACCGCGCATCCCGCGAAGTTCCCGGACGCGGTCGCCCGGGCGACCGGCGGCCTGCGCCCGCCCCTGCCCCCGCACCTCGCCGACCTGATGGACCGGCCCGAGCGCCTGACCCGGGTCGCCAACGACCAGGCCGCCCTGGAGGCACTCATCCGCGAGCGCGCCCGCATCACGAGGGGTGCGTGAGCCCGGCGCGCGTCACGCGACGCGTCCCCTCTCCCGTGCGGGAGCAGGGACCCGCGCCGCATCCGGCCCCCTCCGCGACGAGGCGTCGATGAACCAGCATTTCTCCACCCACGCCGCCTCGCCGTCCCTGCGCACCACGCGGCTTCCAAACGGCGTCACGGTGGTGACCGAGCCGATGCCCGGTGTCGCCACCGCGAGCCTCGGCGTCTGGGTCGGCGCCGGCTCGCGCAACGAGCGCGCCGACGAGGCGGGCCTGTCCCACCTCATCGAGCACATGGCCTTCAAGGGCACCCGCACCCGGTCGGCGCAGAAGATCGCGGAAGAGATCGAGAATGTCGGCGGCGAGATCAACGCCGCCACCTCCACGGAGGGCACCAGCTACACCGCCCGGGTGCTCGGCGAGGATGCCGGCCTCGCCCTCGACGTGATCGGCGACATCCTCACCGACTCGGTGTTCGACGCGGGCGAGCTCGCCCGGGAGAAGGGCGTCATCCTGCAGGAATACGCCGCCGTCGAGGACACGCCGGACGACGTGGTCTACGACGCCTTCACGGAGGCGGCCTTCCCGGACCAGCCGGTCGGCCGGCCGATCCTCGGGCGGCCCGAGACGATCCGGAGCTTCGACGAGGCCGGGATCCGCGCCTATCTCGACCGGGAATACACGCCCGACCGCATCGTCGTGGCGGGCGCCGGGGCCGTGACCCACGAGGCGATCGTGGCGGCGGCCGAGCGCCATTTCGGCGCTCTGCCGGCCAAGACCGCCCCCGCCTCGGTGCCGGGAATCTACGGCGGCGGTGAGCGGCGGATGCCGCGCAAGCTCGAGCAGGCCAACGTGGTGATCGGCCTTCCGGGCCTCTCCTTCCGGGACGACCGCTACTACGCGCTCCACATGTTCGCGCAGGTGCTGGGCGGCGGCCTGACCTCGCGGCTCTGGCAGGAGGTGCGCGAGACCCGCGGCCTCGCCTACGAGATCCAGGCCTTCCACTGGCCCTTCTCCGATTGCGGCCTGTTCGGAATCGGCGCCGGCACCGCCGGGGCGGACCTGCCCGAACTCGTCGACGTGACCCTGGCGGCCACCGCCCGGGCGGCCCGCGACCTCGACGCCACCGAGATCGCCCGCGCCAAGGCGCAGCTGAAGGTCTCCCTGCTCTCGGCCCTGGAGACGCCGGGCGGGCGCATCGAGCGCAACGCCCGCCAGATCCTGGCCTGGGGCCGGGTGATTCCCGCCGGGGAGGTGATCGACAAGGTCGACGCCGTCACGGTCGAGGACGTCCGCGCCGCGGCGGCCGCGATGCTGCAGGGCACGCCGACGCTGGCGGCGATCGGCCCGATCCGCAAGCTGCCCGCCCTCGACAGGATCGCGGGCGCGCTCCGGGGGGCGTAGGGCAGCTTGCGGATCGGGCCGATCGCCGCCAGCGTCTTTGCGAGCGGAGACCCCCCGCAACGGCCGGACCCCGCCCCGCCCAACTTGATTTGGCCGCAAAGGGGCGCGATCCGCGGGCGGTGGACCGGCCCCGGGGCGACCTTGCCCCAGGTCAGGTCCGCGCCTATCGATCGAGGCCGCCCGGGCGGCCGATGCCGAAGCTCGCACGGCCGGAAGTCAAGACACCCTTGCGCATCCTCGCCCTCCTCCTGACCCTGGTCGGCGGTCTCGTCGGTGCCCTCGCGCTCACGCTCGCCGCGAGCCCGCCCGCCCAGGCCGTGGAGGCGGTCCGCGTCACCCTCGACGCGCCGGTGATCGACCTGACCACCGCGATCGAGCGCTACCGCTCCGACGGCGACCTGATCCAGATCTCCACGGCGCCCGGCAAGGACGGCATCGTCCGGCGCATCGTCGTGAAGGCGCGCGACGCCGGCGCCCGGCCCGACTGGATCGTGTTCGCGCTCACCAACGACACCGACGAGCAGATCGACCGCATCCTGGTCGCCCCGCATTTCCGGCTGGTCGATTCCGGGGTGATCTGGCCCGATCTCGGCGGCTCGCGCATCGCCGCCATCACGGCGAGCCAGGGCATCCGGCCCGAGCGGGACGAGAACCCGGAGGCCGACCAGTTCACCATCACGCTCGATCCCGGCGCCACCGTCACTTACGTGGCCGAGCTGCGCGGCTCCAACGTCCCCCAGCTGCGCCTCTGGGACCAGGACGCCTACCGCCGCAAGACCGCCGGCCTGACCCTCTACAAGGGCATCATCATCGGGATCAGCGGCCTGCTGGCCCTGTTCCTGACCATCGTGTTCGTGGTCAAGGGCGCGATCATCTTCCCGGCCGCCGCCGCGCTCGCGTGGTCGGTGCTGGCCTATGCCTGCATCGATTTCGGCTTCCTGCAGCGGGTGTTCCCGGTCACCGAGCTCGCCGAGCGGGTCTACCGCGCCTCCGCGGAGGCGGTGCTCGGGGCGACGCTGCTGGTCTTCCTGTTCGCCTATCTCAACCTCGCCCGCTGGCACGTGCGCTACAGCCACGTGGCGTTCTTCTGGCTCGCCTTCCTGGCGGGCCTCGTCGGGCTCGCGGTGTTCGACCCGCCGGTGGCGGCGGGCGTGGCGCGGATCTCGATCGCCGCGGTGGCCGGGATCGGCCTGCTGCTGATCGTCTACCTCGCAGCCCATAACGGCTACGACCGGGCGATCCTGCTGGTGCCGACCTGGCTCCTGCTCGTCGTCTGGGTGACGGCGGCGGGCTTCGCGGTCACCGGCCAGATCGGCAGCGACCTCGTGCAGCCGGCCCTGATCGGCGGCCTCGTGCTGATCGTGATGCTGATCGGCTTCACGGTGCTCCAGCACGCCTTCGCGGGCGGCGGCCTCAGCCACAGCCTGGTCTCCGACACGGAGCGGCGGGCGCTGGCGCTGACCGGCGCCGGCGACGTGGTGTTCGACTGGGACGTGCCAGCCGACCGGGTCTTCGTCGGCCCTGAGATCGAGGGCCAGCTCGGCCTCGCCCGCGGCACCCTGGAGGGGCCGGCCACCAACTGGCTGGGCGCGCTCCACCCCTTCGACGTGGAGCGCTACTCGGCCGCCCTCGACACGGTGATCGAGGAGCGGCGCGGCCGCATCGTCCACGATTTCCGCCTGCGCTCGGAGGCCGGCACGTTCTTCTGGTACCGGCTGAAGGCGCGGCCGGTGATCGGCGCCGACGGCGAGGTGATCCGGGTGGTCGGCACCATCGCGGACGTCACCGAGATCAAGACCGCCGAGGAGCGCCTGCTCCACGACGCCGTGCACGACAGCCTCACCGGCCTGCCGAACCGCGAGCTGTTCGGCGACCGCCTCGACGCGGCGCTGGCCTTCGCCGGCCAGGACCAGCGCCTCAAGCCCACCGTGATCGTCCTCGACGTCGACCGGTTCAAGGGCATCAACGACGCGATCGGCCTGTCGGCGGGCGACTCGATCCTGCTGACCCTGTCGCGCCGCCTCGGCCGCCTGCTGCGCCCGCAGGACACGCTGGCCCGTGTCGCCGGCGACGAGTTCGCGGTGATCCTGCTCTCCGAGCGCGACCCGGACCGGATCCTGGCCTTCGCCGAGATGATCCGCCGGGCGATCGCCACGCCGATCACCTACGCCGACCGGGAGATCTTCCTGACCGTCTCGATCGGCCTCGCCCTCTACGAGGCCGGCGCCAACCTGAAGCGCGACGAGGTGTTCAAGAGCGCCGAGATCGCCATGATCCAGGCCAAGCGCAACGGCGGCGACCGGATCGAGGTGTTCCGCGCCCACATGCGCACCGACCGCTCGGACCGGCTGATGCTGGAGAGCGACCTGCGCAAGGCGATCGAGCGCAACGAGCTGCGGGTGCTGTTCCTGCCGGTGGTGCGGCTCGAGGACCGCACCGTGGCGGGGTTCGAGACCGTGCTGCGCTGGGACCACCCGAAGCTCGGGCGCATCCCCGCCTCGACCTTCCTGCCGCTCGCCGAGGAGAGCGGCTTCGTGGTCAATCTCGGCATCTTCGCCCTGGAGCGCACGGCTCTCGAACTCGCGGCGTGGCAGCGCTCCCTGGAGGTCGAGCCGCCGATCTTCGCGGCCTGCAACCTGTCCTCGCGCC
This sequence comes from Methylobacterium sp. 13MFTsu3.1M2, assembly GCF_900112625.1. Classification (NCBI taxonomy): domain Bacteria; kingdom Pseudomonadati; phylum Pseudomonadota; class Alphaproteobacteria; order Hyphomicrobiales; family Methylobacteriaceae; genus Methylobacterium; species Methylobacterium sp. 13MFTsu3.1M2. The sequence continues at coordinate 213,459 of NZ_FOMM01000011.1, read as the reverse complement.
AGCTCCTGCGCCACGACCTCCTGCACGACGTGAAGACCGTGCTGGCCCGCTCCGGGGCCCTGCCCGGCTCGCTCAAGCTGGAATTCAGCGAGAGCCTCGTGATGGAGAACCCGGAATACGCCGCCCAGATGCTGGCGCGGATCCACGACCTCGGCGCCGGCCTGTGCCTGTCGGATTTCGGCACCGGCTACTCGGCCCTCTCCTATCTCCAGCGCTTCCCGTTCGACACGATCAAGGTCGACGCGACCTTCGTGCGCCAGATCGGCACCGGGCAGACCGCGATCCTGCGCTCCATCGTGCGCATGGCGAGCGAGCTGAACCTCGCCATCGTGGCGGAGGGCTGCGAGTCCGAGGCCGACGCCCAGGCGCTCGCCGGTCTCGGCTGCGAGTACGCCCTCGGCCCGGCCTTCGGCGAGCCGATGACCATGCTGCAGGCCCGCCAGATCGTCGGGGCCGCCCCGGAAGCGGCCTGAGATTCGGTCCCGACGGGCCAGTCCGGTATCCTGCCGACCAACGATCCACGCGGCGGCAGGTGACGCGATGACTCCGGACCAGATCAGGCTCGTGCAGGACAGCTTCGCGAAGGTGCGGCCGATCGCCGGGACGGCGGCCGACCTGTTCTACGGCCGCCTGTTCGCGGTCGCCCCGCAGGTGCGCCCCCTCTTCCCCGCGGACATGACGGAGCAGAAGCAGAAGCTGATGGCCATGCTCGGGCTGGCGGTGGCCAACCTGAACCATCCGGAGACCGTGGTGCCCGCGCTCCAGGATCTCGGGCGCAAGCACGTGGCCTACGGCACGCAGGACGCCCACTACGCGCCTGTGGGGGCGGCCCTGCTGTGGACCCTGGAGCAGGGCCTCGGCGCGGACTTCACCCCGGAGGTCCGGGAGGCCTGGACCCAGACCTACGCGCTGGTTGCCCAAGTGATGAAGGCGGCGGCCGCGGACGCCGCGTGAGCGGCGCGCGAGCGCGCGTGCGGATGGCCTGAGGGCCGCCGCAGGGCTCCGATCCGGCGAAAGTCGCGGATCGGTTTAAGTTCGCCTTAACCATGTCCGATCAAGCTCCTGTTGATAGGCGGGCCCTCCAGCGCCCGCGATGGGGATGGGTCGGATGGCCGAGGCGGCACGGCGTTACCAGCAGGCGGGCGGCTCGGACCTCGTGCGTCGCCTGATGGCCCGGCCGGTCCGGCTGGAGCAGCAGGTCCGGACCCGGATGCCCCTCCGCGACCCGCGCCGCGTCGACGCGTTCGCCGACGCCTATGCCGACGAGGCCGCGGACGACGCGGAGGCGCTGGCCGAGGCCGACGCGATCGTCCGCCTCGAGACCGAGTTGCAGGTGATGAAGGCGGTGCTCCGGGCCCAGCGGCAGGAGGTCGAGTCGCTGCGGGCGCAGCGCCAGCTCCTGACCGAATCGGCCCCGACCGACGATGTCCGCGCGACCCGCGAGCGCTGGGCGGCCCTGGTCGACTCGCTCCTGATCCGCGCCCGCTGATCCGTCACCAGGGCATGCGGGGGAGAGCCATGGGGGCGCGCTGCTCGCTCGTCGTCAACGGTCGGTCGGTCCGCGTCTCGACCGGCGACACGCCGCTGGAGGCGGCGCTGGCCGAGGGCATGATCGCGCCGCTGCAGGCGCAGTCCGGCAACCTGCTCGCCGGCCAGGGGATCGCTCAGGGGATCGCTCAGGGCAGCGCGGCGCCGTCCGGCCGCCGCCATCCGGCCCGCCGGGCCCGGGCCGAGGCCCTGCGCCCGGCCCTCCCCGGCGCCCCGATCCAGGGCCAGGAGGAGGCGCCGCCGCCGCCGGTCGCCGTCCGCAAGGGCACGGTCACGGAGATCCGCCGGCTCAGTCCCGGCATCCTCGAGATCGTCGCGACCCTGACCCGGCGCCCGACCGGCGAGCCCGGCCACCAGGCGCTGGTGACCTTCGCGGGGCTGCCGACGCGGACGCTGTCCCCGACCCTGCGGGTCGACGGCACGACCGAGATCAACGACGTGGTGTTCCACGTCGCCCGCGACCCCGAGGGCGATCCGCTCGACGGGCTCCGCCTCGACCAGCCGGTGCGCCTCAAGGGCCCCGTCGGCCGGGGACAGTACCGCCCCGGGGGCGGCCGGCTCGTGCTGGTGGCGGCCGGCGCCGGCTTCGGCGCGATCTGGGCGATCGCCCGGGCGGCCCGCTACGTCGAGCCCGCCCGCGAGATGGCCCTGGCCATCGGCGCCCGCGACGCCCTGGACCTCTACATGCGCGAGAGCCTGGACTGGCTGCGCCGCACCGGCGTCGGCCGGATCGTGCTCTGCGCCGATCGCGGCCGCCAGCGGCCGCCGGACGTGCGCTCCGGCCCGCTCAGCGCCCACCTGCCGAGCCTGCGCGCCACCGACGTGGTCCACGTGGCGGGCGACGTCTCGACGGTCGGCGCCGTGCAGGTGCTCGCCGCCTCGGTGGGCGCCCGCTGCTACCCGATCGTGATCGACTGAGCGCCGTCGCCTCGACGCGGCGGCGCCCGGCTGCTACCGGCGCCGGCGCGGCCGCACGGGGCCGGTCCTGAGCCCGATCCGAGTCCGATCCGAGCCCCGATGATCCGCGTCCTCTGCCTCGGCTACAGCGTCACGGAGCTGCCGGGCTACGTCGAGCGGGCCAACGCCCTGGCCGAGGCCGAGGGGCGCCCGGTCACCTTCCTCCGCAGCGGCTGGGGCGGCCATTCCCTGCCCTCCATCGCCGCCCTGATCGACGAGATCCTCGACGCGCTCCCCTGCGACCGCGTCCTCCTCGAGCTGTTCACCGGCAACGTCCGCTACTTCGACGGCGCGACGATGCGGGCCTATCTCGACGACATCCTCGCGGCGACCGCCCGGCGGGACCTGCCCGTCGCCTTCCTCAACCTCCACCAGGGCGGCGTCGACTACGCGGCCGAGCCCGTCGCCGGCCTGCTGGCGGAGTACCGCGCCCTCTACGGGATCCCCTATCTCGACATCGCCGCCCCGGTGGCGGCCGCGGGCGCGGGCGACATCACCTACCTGCTGAAGGACGCGACCCACGTCACGCCGGCGGGCGCCGACCTCTACGGCACCCTGGTCTACAGCTTCCTGCGCGCGCCGCCGCCGGGGCGGGCCTATATCGACCGGTTCCGGACCCTGCCGGGCCGGTTCGAGGCCCTGCCGCTGCGCGCCCTCCCCGGCCTGACCTGCGGGTTCGCCCTGCGCCGCAACGGCATCCCGCTGGACTTCCTGGAGATCCCGGAGGGCACGCGCGTCGCCGTTCCCCTGGGACGCCCCCGCGACGTGATCGGGCTCCTCGTGACCTACGGGCCGCGGGCGGGCACGCTGACGGTCGAGGATCCGGCGACCGGGCGCGCGCGGACCCTCGTCGCCTACGACGAGTTCTCTTACTACACGCGCGCGATGTTCCGCAGCGTGACCCTCCCGGCGGCGCGCGCGCTGACGATCGCGCAGTCGGCGGAACGCCCGGACATCGCCCTGCGCAAGGGCGTGCCGGATCCGGGCCCGCGGATCGGGCGCGTGTCGCACGTCGTCTGCCGGCGCAGACTCGGCCTCGCCCCGCGCGCCGCCCGCCAGCTTCACCGGCTGCGGCGCGGCCTGCGCCGCGTCGGGTTGCGGCTCGGGCTCGTCCGAGGCGCCTGACCCCGGCCCCGTTCGGGCATAGTCATGCAGGCACCAGCGTTTGAATAACGCACCATTATGGCATTCGATTTATCGATCTCTGTAATTATCAATTCAGTCTCTGTATCGGTTCGCGTACTCATGCGCGCGAAGAGTGATCTGATCGATCGTGGCTTCCTGTTCGTAGCGTGTGATAAGCTGTGCCGGTGACGCCGGCGGAGATCGAACGGAATGCGGATCCTGCGCGATGCGAACCTGCATGTAAAAATGTCCGCGCCGCTCTTGTTCATGGTGATCGTGTGCGCTGCCTCTGCCGCGTACTCGCTCAGAGAACTCAGAGCGATCGAGGAGAGAGATAGATTTTTGGTGGATTACTATTTCGCGAGGCTCGAGATCTTCTCACGTGTCCGCGAAAAATTCGTCGATGCGGCGCTCATGAACCGCAACCTCATCATCGGCGAGCCGAAAGGCGACATCCCCCTCTTCCGCAAGCGCTACGACGCCTCCGTCAAGGCCGTGGCCGACGGCATCGAGACGCTGGAACAGGGCTCGCGGCGCGCTGAGATCGCGGCTCTGCAGCGCCAGATCGGCACCGTCGCCCGGGACTATTTCGACCTGCTCGACCGCTCCAATTACCTCGCGCTCCGGAATGACCGGCCGGCGGCGATCCAGGTCGGCGTGGTCGCCAGCCGGGAGGTCCGGGCGCAGTTCGATCGCGCGGCCCAGGCGTACGAGGCGGCGGCGGCGGCCCGCCTCGGCGAGGCGAAGATCGCCACGCAGCAGGGGGCCGAGCAGGCCCGGACGGTCCTGATCGGCGCCACGGTGGCGGGCCTGCTCGTCGCCCTGGGACTCTCCGCGGCCATCGTCGTGGTCGGTGTCACGCGGCCGCTCCACCGCCTCGTCGCCGCGCTGCGGCGCGTGGCGCAGGGCGACGGCGCGGCCACGATCGCGGAGGCGCGGCGCGGCGACGAGATCGGAGCGGTCGGCCGGGCGGTCGAGGCGATCCGGAGCTTGATCATCCGCAACGCCGAGGCGGAAGCCGAGGGCCGGCGGCGCGCGGACGCCGCCGCGGCCGCGGCCCGCAAGGAGGCCACGATCGGTCTCGCCCGGACCTTCGAGGCGGCGGTGGCCAGGATCGTGGATCGGGTCTCGACCGCCGCGGGCGAACTCGAGGGCACCGCCCACCAGATGACCGCGACCGCCCAGGAGACGGCCAGCCAGTCCGGCGCGGTGGCGCTGGCGGCCGAGGCGGCGGCGGTCAACATCGGCGCGGTGGCGGCCGCGACCGAGCGGCTCGGCAGCGCCATCCAGGCGATCGGCCGTCAGGCGGGCGGCTCGTCCGAACTCGCCCAGCAGGCGGTCGGCGAAGCCGACCAGACCGCCGGGCTCGTGGCCGAGCTGCGGCAGGCGGCCTCCGAGATCGGCGACGTGGTGCGGCTGATCGCGTCCATCGCCGAACAGACCAACCTGCTGGCCCTCAACGCCACCATCGAGGCGGCGCGCGCCGGCGAGGCCGGCCGCGGCTTCGCGGTCGTGGCGGGCGAGGTGAAGGCCCTGGCCGAGAAGACCGCGCGGGCGACCGACGGGATCGCCGCGCAGATCGGCCGGATCCAGGGCGTGACCGGATCCGCGGTCGGCGCCATCGGCACGATCATCGACCGGATCCGCGAGATCAACGGGGTGGCGATCGCGATCGCCGCGGCCGTGGAGGAGCAGGGCGCCGCGACCCGGGAGATCGTGCGCACCATCGCCCAGGCAACGCGGGGCGCCGCGGAGGTGACCGGCACCATCGCCGGGGTGGCCGAGGCCTCCGAGCGGACGGGGGTCGCGGCCGACCACGTGCTCACGGCAGCCACCGCCTTGTCCCGTCAGTCCGAGGGGCTCTCGGCGGAGGTCGGGCGGTTCCTGGCCGACGTGCGCGCAGCCTGAGGGCGGCGCGCGGCCCGCTCCCGCGCGGGAGCGGGCCGGTGGCGGCTCAGCCCAGGCGGACCCGCCAGATCTCCTCGGCGTATTCGCGCATGGCGCGATCGGAGGAGAACCACGCCATGCGGGCCGTGTTGCGGATCGCCTTCGCCCACCAGCCGCGGGGATCGCGCCACGCGGCGTCGATGGCGCGCTGCACCCGCCAGTAATCGTCGAAATCGGCGGTGAGCAGGTACTGGTCGCGCCGGCGCAGGTCGTCGGTGAGCGGCCGGAACCGGCCCGGCTCCTCCGGCGAGAACCGTCCCGAGGCGATCATGTCGAGGGCGGCGGCCAGCCGCGGCGAGGCCTGGATCGCCCGGGCCGCGTAGTCCGGCTCGGCCTGCCGGGCGCGGACGCCGTCGGCCTCCAGGCCGAAGATGAAGATGTTGTCCGCCCCGACATGGTCGCGGATCTCGATGTTGGCGCCGTCGAGGGTGCCCACCGTGAGGGCGCCGTTGAGGGCGAACTTCATGTTGCCGGTGCCCGAGGCCTCCATGCCGGCGGTGGAGATCTGCTCCGACAGGTCGGCGGCCGGGATGATCGATTCGGCGAGGCTCACCGAGTAGTTCGGCAGGAACACCACCTTCAGCCGGTCCGCGACCTCGGGATCGTCGTTCACCGCCTTGGCGACGTCGCAGGCGAGCTTGATGATCAGCTTGGCCTGGACGTAGCTCGGCGCCGCCTTGCCGGCGAAGATCTTCACCCGGGGCGTCCAGTCCCGGTGCGGCTCGGCCTTGATCGCCTGGTAGAGCGCCACGGTCTCGACCACGTTGAGGAGCTGGCGCTTGTACTCGTGGATGCGCTTGACCTGGATGTCGAACAAAGCGGCCGGATCCACGTCGATGCCGGTGCGCTCGGCGATGATCGCCGCCAGGGCCTCCTTGCGCTCCCGGCGCACGGCCGCGTAGCGCGCCACGAAGGCCGGATCCTCGGCGTGGGCCTCCAGGCCCCGGAGCAGCTCGGGATTGTCGAGCACGCCCGCGCCCACCGTCTCCACGGCGAGCCGGGTGAGACCGGGATTGGCGTTGTGGAACCAGCGGCGGAAGGTGATGCCGTTGGTCTTGTTGACGATCTTGTCCGGATCCAGCGCGTGCAGGTCGGAGAAGACCGTCGAGCGCATCAGGTCGGTGTGCAGGGCCGAGACGCCGTTGACCCGGCGCGCGCCGTGGAAGGCGAGGTGCCCCATCCGGACCCGCCGCCCGTGCGACTCGTCGATCAGCGAGATCGACGCGAGGTAGGCCGCGGCATCCGCCGATTCCTGCCGGCCGTGCTTGGCCTGCTCCTCCAGGTGCATCCAGTTGATCAGGTAGATGATCTGCATGTGGCGCGGCAGCAGCCGCTCCATCAGCTCCACCGGCCAGGTCTCCAGGGCCTCGGGCAGGAGGGTGTGGTTCGTGTAGTGCAGCGTGTGCGTGGTGACGTGCCACGCATCCTCCCAGGAGAGGCCGTAGACGTCGAGCAGGACGCGCATCAGCTCCGGCACCGCGATGGCCGGGTGCGTGTCGTTGAGCTGGATCGCCGCGTGGTCCGGCAGGGACCGGACGTCGCCGCGCTCGGCCACGTGGCGGGCCACGAGATCCTGGATCGAGGCCGCGGTGAAGAAGTATTCCTGGCGCAGGCGCAGCTCCTGGCCCTCGGCCGAGGAATCGCTCGGGTAGAGCACCCGCGAGATCGCCTCGGCGCGCATCCGCGCCGCGACCGCGCCGACATGGTCGCCGCCGTTGAAGCGGGCGAGGTCGACGGGCTCGCCGGCCTCGGCCTTCCAGAGGCGCAGGCCGTTGACGTGGCGGCCGCGCCAGCCGACCACCGGCACGTCGTGGGCCACCGCCCGCACGGTCTCGGCCGGCTGCCAGTGGCGCCGGATCACGCCCTCCTCCGGCGAGGACAGCGTGACGGTGCCGCCGAAGCCGATCGCGTAGGTCGCCTCGGGCCGGGCGAATTCCCAGGGGTTGCCCTCGGCCAGCCAGGTCTCCGGCGCCTCGCGCTGCCAGCCGTCCTCGAAGGACTGGCGGAACAGGCCGTGGTCGTAGCGGATGCCGTAGCCCATGGCCGGGATGCCGATGCTGGCCATGCTCTCCATGAAGCAGGCGGCGAGCCGCCCGAGGCCGCCATTGCCCAGCGCCGCGTCGGGCTCGGCGTCCTGCACGGCGTCGAGATCGATCCCGAGCTCCCGGAGCGCGCCGCGGGTCGTCTCGGTGAGGCCGAGATTGTTCAGCGCGTCCGACATCAGCCGGCCGATCAGGAATTCCAGCGACAGGTAGTAGACGCGCTTGTTCGGCACGCTCCGCTCGGAGGCCAGCGCGGCGGCCACGATCCGCTCGCGCAGGGCCAGCGCCGTCGCGGCGAACCAGTCGCGCGGGCGGGCGGTCTCGGGCGTGCGGCCGAGCGTGAAGGTGAGCTTGGCGCGGATCGCCTCGCGCAGGTCCACCACCGCGTCGCCGCTGCCGGACAGCACCGGGGCGGTCCAGGCGGCCGGGGCGGGCGCCTCGGTTGCGCGCTCGTCGCGCGAGACATCTTGTGGCACAGGCCGGGTCAGAACATCGTTCAACACGTGCGGGTCCCCCAAAGTCGTCGCCCCGGATTCTAGCGCCGGGGGTATCGTGGGCGGATTATCTCTTTTGATGGATTGCCGCCGCATGAACGGACGGGCGATCCGTGCCCCGAAGCGTCCGACGATGCGGTCGGCTTCCGGCGAAGTCGTGGCAGCGCCGCTCCGGCGGAGCGCACGGGCACGGCGGAGGAGATATGGCAGGGCGGCGTGACATTCCAGGCACAGCCGCGCGGCGTCGCCCTGCACAAGGGGCATGCGCACAGGTTTTGGGGGCCGCAGCCATTCCCTGGGCGACGCCGCGTCGGGGCGTTTCGCGCGCGGCGCGCGCTCTGAGCGCATCCATCGCCGGTCGCCAGCGCGCGGGTCAGCGGTTAAGCGTGGGCCGCCGATGCGAGGGGCGCAGCATGACCGACACCGTCTGGTGGAAGCGCGGGACCGTCTACCAAGTCTACCCGCGCTCCTTTCAGGACACGAATGGCGACGGGGTCGGCGACCTGCCGGGCATCACGGCGCGGCTGGACTACCTCGCATGGCTAGGGGTCGACGCCGTGTGGATCTCGCCGGTCTACCCCTCGCCCATGGCCGATTTCGGCTACGACGTGGCCGATTACTGCGGGATCGACCCGTTGTTCGGCACGCTGGCCGATTTCGACGCCCTCGTGGCCGAGGCCCATCGGCGCCGGCTGAAGGTGATCCTCGACTTCGTGCCGAACCACTCCTCGATCGCGCATCCCTGGTTCTCCGAGAGCCGGTCGTCGCGCGCGAGCCCGAAGCGGGACTGGTACATCTGGCGCGACCCGGCGCCTGGCGGCGGCCCGCCCAACAACTGGCTGTCGAATTTCGGCGGCCCGGCCTGGACGCTGGATGAGACCACCGGCCAGTACTACTACCACGCCTTCCTGGCGGAGCAGCCGGATCTGAACTGGCGCAACCCCGCGGTGCGGGCGGCCATGCACGACGTGCTCCGCTTCTGGCTGGAGCGCGGGGTCGACGGGTTCCGGGTCGACGTGATCTGGCACCTGATGAAGGATGCGGGATTCCGCGACAACCCGGCCAATCCCGACTACGCGCCGGGCTCGCCCGAGATCAACCGCTTCACCCAGGTCTACTCCGCCGACCGGCCCGAGATCTTCGACGTGATCGCCGGGATGCGGGCGGTGCTGCGCCAGTACGGCGAGCGCGTGCTGATCGGCGAGATCTACCTGCCGGTGGAGCGGCTGGTCGCCTATTACGGCCCGGACCTGACCGGGGCCGACCTGCCGTTCAATTTCCAGCTGATCCAGACCCCGTGGCGGGCCGACGCGGTGGCCGACCTCGTGGCGCAGTACGAGGCGGCCCTGCCCGAGGGCGGCTGGCCGAACTGGGTGCTGGGCAACCACGACCAGCCGCGCATCGCCGCGCGGGTCGGGCCGGCGCAGGCCCGCATCGCCGCGATGCTGCTGCTGACCCTTCGAGGCACGCCGACCCTCTACTACGGCGACGAGATCGGCCTCGGCCACGTGCCGATCCCGCCCGACCGCGCCCGGGATCCCTGGGAGCACAACGAGCCCGGGCACGGCCGCGACCCGGAGCGCACGCCGATGCAGTGGGACGACAGTCCCCAGGCCGGCTTCTCCACCGCCGAGCCCTGGCTGCCGCTGGCGGCGGATTGGGCAGCCTGCAACGTCGAGAGCCAGCGCTCGGATCCGGGCTCGATGCTCACCCTGCACCGGCGGCTGCTCGCCCTGCGCCGCGACCACGCGGCGCTCGCCGTGGGCGGCTACCGCGAGGTGCCGCTCGGGATCGCCGAGGTGTTCGCCTACGAGCGCTTCGCCGACGGGGCCGTCCTGCGCGTGCTGCTGAATTTCGGCGCGGCGTCGCAGGACCTGCCGCTGCCCGAGGGGGCCTGGACCGTGCTGCTCTCGACCCGTCCGGGGCGCGCGGGCGAGCCGGCCGGCCTCACCCTCGCGCTGGAGCCCGCCGAGGGGGTGATTCTGCGCCGCGCCGGGTGACGCGAGGCCGCCCCGGCTCCGGCACCCGTCAGGCCGGGGACCGAATCAGGGGCTCGGCGGGCACCGCCGATCGGTCGAAGACGGACGAGCGGGACCCGTCCGGTTACGCCGGGCGCCGTCGTTCCGGGCCGAAGATCTGTATCCAGCGGCCGAAATCCGCCGTGGCGGCGCGATTTCTCGCTGCGATGCCACATAGGTAAGTGACGCTTAATCACCACGGTGGCCTATTTTGTGCGTCGCAACGGAACCGTCGCGGCGAAGGAGCATTGGCCGTGGTTGAGATCGTGACAGCCGTGCCTGCCCGGTCGACTGCCAGACCGGGGCATTCCGCCCGGCCAGGATCAATGCTGATGCTCGATGCGCGCCGTGGTGGTCCCTTCGCCGAGTGGTCGTCCGGCGAGGGGAACGGCGTCGGTCCCGTACCGGTTCCGGCCCGGCCGGCCTCGCTGCGCCGCCGCATCCTCTACGCGACGCCCGAGATGGCGGATTTCGTGAAGACCGGCGGCCTCGGCGAGGTCTCGGCCGCCCTGCCCCGGGCCCTGGTCCCGCACTACGACATCCGCGTCCTGATCCCGGGCTACCGGCAGGTCCGGGCCGCCTTCCCGGAGATCCCGGTCGTCGCCCGCCTCGAGGGCTTCGCGGGCATTCCCGCCTGCGACCTCGGCCTGGTCGAGGCGGCCGACGGCCTGCGGATCTACGTCCTGCTCAGCCCCGACCTCTACGAGCGCGACGGCACGCCCTACGGCGACCAGCACGGCGATTTCGGCGACAACGACCTGCGCTTCGCCCGCCTCAGCCTCGCGGCGGCGGACCTCGCCACCGGCGCCGATCCCGACTGGGCGGCCGACATCCTGCACCTCAACGACTGGCAGGCGGCCCTGGCGCCGGCCTATCTCGCGTGGCGCGGCCGGCGGGTCCCGAGCGTGCTGACCATCCACAACCTCGCCTACCAGGGCCTGTTCCCCCGGGACGCCCTGCCCCGGCTCGGCGTGCCGGACTCGGCCTTCCAGGTCGACGGCGCCGAGTTCTACGGACAGCTCTCCTTCCTGAAGGCCGGCATCTTCTACGCCTCGCAGGTCACCACGGTGAGCGAGACCTACGCGCGGGAGATCCAGACGCCCGAGCTGGGCTGCGGCCTCGACGGGCTGCTGCGCACCCGCGCCGGCCAGGGCCGGCTCGCCGGCATCCTGAACGGCATCGACGAGAGCTGGGATCCGACCACCGACCCGCACCTCGCCACGCGCTTCGAGATCGACGACTGGAAGGGCAAGCGCGCCAACACCGAGGCGGTGCGCCAGCAATTCGGCCTCGCGGTCTCCCGCGGGCCGCTCTTCGCCATCGTGTCGCGCCTCGTGCACCAGAAGGGCATCGACCTGAGCCTGCAGGCGGCCGAGACCATCGTGGCCGGGGGCGGCCAGCTCGTGGTGATCGGCCAGGGCGAGGGCCGGTTCGAGCAGGCGCTCCGCGGCCTCGCCCAGCGCCATCCCGACGCGGTCGGCGTGCATGTCGGCTTCGAGGAGGCGCAGGCCCGGCGGATGTTCGCCGGCAGCGACTTCCTGCTGATGCCCTCGCGCTTCGAGCCCTGCGGCCTCGCCCAGATGTACGCGCAGCGCTTCGGCTCCCTGCCGATCGTGCGCCGGACCGGCGGCCTCGCCGACACGGTCGAGGACGGCGTGACGGGCTTCACCTTCGGGGAGGCTTCGGCCGCCTCCTTCGGGGCGGCGGTGCGGCGGGCGCTGGAGGCCTTCGGCCAGAAGAAGCGCCTCAACGCCATGCGGCGGCGGGCCATGGCGGCCCGCTTCGGCTGGGACCAGGCCGCCGACAACTACGCCGGGCTCTACGGCCGGGCCATCGGCAACAGCGTCGGGCTGCGCTGGCGGGCGGCGTAGGGACTTCTCGCGGCCCCTCTCTTCTCTTCTCTTCCGCTCCGCGAGGCGGGTGAGCCCGTTCGGGTCAGATCATCCCTGCCAGCGGGGCGGGCGCTTCCCGGCGCGCCGCCTCGCTGGGCTCCGCAGGCGAGCCCGGACCCGGAGCGGTCATCGGAGGCGGGATCCGGACCCGCTGTCGGCGCGGAACGCGGCGCGCCGGCGGGTCCGGATCCCGGGTTCCGCCGCGCGGCCCCTCACCCCTCCAGCAGGAAGATCATCGTGGCGAGCGGCGGCAGGGTCAGCGACAGGCTCTGACCCTGGCCGTGGCTCGCCTGATCGTCGGTGTGGCGGCCGCCCTGGTTGCCCAGGTTGGACCCACCGTAGACCCCGGCATCCGAGTTGAACGCCTCGCGATAGAAACCCGCCTGCGGCACGCCGATCCGGTAGCCCTCGCGCGGCACCGGCGTGAAGTTCGACACCACGATCGCCACCTCGCCGGGCTTGGCACCCTTGCGGGCCCAGGCGATGACGCTGTTGTCCTGGTCGTCCGCCACCAGCCACTGGAAGCCGGTATGCTCGACGTCGCGGCCGTAGAGGGCCGGGGTCGAGACGTAGAGCCGGTTCAGGTCGCGGATCACGCTCTGGACGCCCTCGTGCAGGGGATCGTCCAGGAGGTGCCAGTCCAGGCTGTTGTCGTGGTTCCACTCCCGCTCCTGGCCGAACTCGCCGCCCATGAACAGCAGCTTCTTGCCGGGATGCCCCCACATGAAGCCGTAATAGGCCCGGAGATTCGCGAATTTCTGCCAGCGGTCGCCCGGCATCTTGCCGAGCAGCGAGCCCTTCCCGTGCACGACCTCGTCGTGGGAGAGCGGCAGGATGAAATTCTCCGAGAAGGCGTAGAGCAGCCCGAAGGTCAGGTTGTGGTGGTGGTAGCGGCGATGGATCGGATCCTCCTGCATGAAATGCAGGGTGTCGTGCATCCAGCCCATGTTCCACTTGAAGCCGAAGCCGAGGCCGCCCGTGTAGGTCGGGTGCGAGACGCCCGGCCAGGAGGTCGATTCCTCCGCCACCGTGATCGTCCCCGGGGCGTGGCTGTAGGTCGCCTCGTTGGTCTTGCGCAGGAAGTCGATGGCGTCGAGGTTCTCGTTGCCGCCGTAGCGGTTCGGGATCCACTCGCCCTGGCGGCGCGAGTAGTCGAGGTAGAGCATCGACGCGACGGCATCCACGCGCAGGCCGTCGAGGTGGTAGTGTTCCAGCCAGAACCGGGCGTTGGCGGCGAGGAACGTCGCGACCTCGGTCCGCCCGAAATTGTAGATGTAGGTGCCCCAGTCCTGGTGGAAGCCCTGGCGCGGGTCGGCGTGCTCGTAGAGATGCGTGCCGTCGAACAGGCCGAGCCCGTGGGCGTCGAGCGGGAAGTGGCCCGGCACCCAGTCGAGCAGCACGCCGATTCCGGCCTCGTGGGCCGCGTCCACGAAGGCGGCGAAGTCCTCAGGGCTTCCGAAGCGGCTCGTCGGCGCGAACAGCGAGACCGGCTGGTAGCCCCAGGACCCGTCGAACGGGAACTCGGTGATCGGCAGCATCTCGATATGGGTGAAGCCCAGATCCTTCACGTAGGGGATCAGCCGGTCGCCGAGTTCCTTGTAGGTGAGGTAGCGGTTGCCCTCCTCGGGCACCCGCGCCCAGGAGCCGAGATGGACCTCGTAGATCGAGATCGCCGCGTGGCGCGGGTCCTTGGCGCCGCGGGTGCTCATCCAGCCGGAATCGCGCCAGTCGAAGTCGCTCGACCCGTGGGTGACCGAGGCGGTCTCCGGCGGGTGCTGGGCCGCGAAGGCGACCGGGTCGGCCTTGAGCGGGACCAGGGATCCGTCGGGGCCGCGGATCTCGAACTTGTAGCGCACGCCGGCCTTGAGGCCCGGCACGAACAGCTCCCAGATGCCGCCGTCCTGCCAGAGGCGCATCGGGTGGCGCCGCCCGTCCCAGTCGTTGAAGTCGCCGACGACGCTGACCTTGCGGGCGTTGGGCGCCCAGACGGCGAAGCGGAAGCCGTCGATGCCGTCGAGCTGCCCCGACTGGGCGCCGAGCATCCGGTAGACGAGGTTGGTGCCGACCTCGCGGAGCGCCGCCACGTCGTACTGCTCGATCGAGGAGCCGAAGCCGTAGGGGTCGTAGCGGCGGCGCTTCGTCCCGTCCCAGGACTCGACCTCGATCTCGTAGAGGGGCCGGTGCTCGCCCTCGGCCTTCGCGACCCAGAACCCGTCCGGGTGGCGCTTCTCGAAGGGCGCGGTGCGGCCATCCATCACCAGGGTGGCGGCCCGCGCCTCGGGCAGCACGGCGCGCACCTCCCAGGCCTTCGGCCCGACCCTGTGGGGCCCGAGCACCGCGAAGGGGTCGCCGTGGTTGGCGGCCATCAGCGCGGCGATCGCGTCCGGGTGGACGCTCGGCGGCTGCGCGGCGCCGGAGTCCGGGACATCCGCGGTCCGCGCCGTCCCCGCGCCCGGGTCGGCCCGTCGTGCGAAGGTCTCGTCGATCGCCGTCATTCAGATGCTCCGGGCTCGTGTCCGTCCGTGTCCAGAATGGTGAGAACCCCACGGGCGGGGATTTCGATCCAGTCCGGCCGGTTGTTGGCCTCGTAGTCGACCTCGTAGAGCGCCTTGGTCAGCAGGCAGAGGCGCAGCAGACGGGTCCGGCTCTCCGGATCGGTCACCGCCGCCCGGGAGCCCTCGACCGCCGTCTCGTAGCCGGCGAGGAACGCCGCCTCGATCATGCCGCGCCACGCGGTCGCCGCGTCCCGCGCCCGCTCCTCGGAATCGGCGAACCGCGCGGTGATCTCCCGGATCACCGTCTCGGCGCCGTACGCGAAGGAGCGCATCAGCCCGGCGACGTCCCGCAGGGGCATCGACTTGGCCCGGCGCTCGTCGGCCGGCCGCGAGGGCTCGCCCTCGAAATCGACGATGATCAGGTCGTTCTCGGCGACCAGCACCTGGCCCAGGTGGTAGTCGCCGTGGATGCGGGTCTTGTGGGCGCCCCGGACCGGCGCTTCGGTGAGCGCGGCGATCAGCGCCTCGACCTCGCCCCGGCGCTGGCCGAGCTCCGCGCAGGCCGGCTTGCCGGCGTCGAGGCCGCGGTCGGCGAGGCCCTTGAGCGCCCGGAAGGCGCGCTCGGCCTGGTGGCGGGCGTCGCGCGCCAGCACGGCGAGGTCGTCCCCGGTGAACGGCTCGGCCGCGAAGGCCGGGTCGTCGGTCTCGATGGCGAGCGCCGCGTGCAGCTCGGCGGTGCGCCGGCCGAGCAGGTCGGCCCAGGGCCGGTGGGCCTGGAACGCCTCCTCGGGGGTCGCGGCCTCGCTCTCGGGCGTGAGCACCACGGTCTCGAAGTCCCGGCGCAGGCCCTCCAGCATCAGGGTCCAGGCGTCGCCCTGGTTCATCACGAACTTCTGCAGGACCGCCAGGGCGGTCCGGGTGCCGTCCTCGGCGACATGCTCCAGGGTGCCGAGCAGGGCGGGGGTGTTCGAGAACCCCGCCTTCTCGGTGAGGAAGCGCCCGACCTCGATCTCGGGGTGCAGGCCTGGCTGCAGGCGGCGCAGCAGCTTGAGCATCATCTTCGAGCCGATGGCGATCGAGGTGTTGCTCTGCTCGCCCGAGAGCCGGCGGATGTCGGCCACGTCGACCGTGACGTCCGGGTCGAAGGCCGAGGTGACGGCGAAGACGAGCCGCCCGGTTTCCGTGGGGATCTCGCGGGCCTGCCGCATGTCGTCGATCAGGCAGGCGGCGAAGTCGTTGGAGCCGGCCGCCCCGTAGAGCAGGCCGGTGCGCGGCCCCCGGCGCACCCGCGCCACCGCGAAGGGCATGAGGGTCTCGTCCTCGCGGCCCTCCTCGACGCCCACGGGCACGAAGTATTCCTGGGTCTCGCCGCTGGCGAGCTGCACCTGCAGCCGCGGCAGCAGGAAGCGCGCGCTGCCGTCGACGTCCTTCAGGGCGGCGCAGTCGACGACCTTCGTGGCCTTGATCCGCGAGCCCTTGGCGCCGAACCAGCGCCGGCTCGTCAGGAACGGCGGCACCACGGTGCGCTCGAAGGCGACGCGCTCGCGCCCGCTCATCAGGGTCTCGATCCCGCCGGTGAGCACGAGGGTGAACAGCTCGGGCGGCTCCTGCTGCGGGCCGATCACCCCCGACCGGGCGGCGCTCAAGGAGAACCAGTAGAAGCCGTAGGACGGCAGGGTCAGCAGGTAGGGCAGGTCGCCGATCGGCGGGAACTCGGTGCCGCCGGTCAGCTCGATCGGCACCGCGGTGCGCAGCTCCGACAGGTCGAGCTGCACCGCCTGCGGCGCGCGCGACAGGTTCGCCACGCACAGGATCCGCTCGTCCTCGTGCTCGCGGATCCAGGCGAGCACCTTCCGGTTCGACGGGTACAGGAACTGGATGGTGCCGCGCCCCAGCGCGACGCTGTTGTTGCGGATCGCGATCATGCGCCGCGTCCAGTTCAGCAGGCTCGTCTGGGCCTGGGTCTGCGCCTCGACGTTGATCGCGTCGAACCCGTAGATCGGGTCCTGAATCGCCGGCAGGAACAGCTTCTGCGGGTTCGCCCGGGAGAAGCCGCCGTTCCGGTCGGGCGACCACTGCATCGGCGTGCGCACGCCGTCGCGGTCGCCGAGGTAGATGTTGTCGCCCATGCCGACCTCGTCGCCGTAGTAGAGCACCGGCGTGCCGGGCATCGACAGGACGAGGGACTTCATCAGCTCGATCTTGCGCCGGTCGTTCTCGAGGAGCGGCGCGAGGCGTCGGCGGATGCCGAGGTTGATCCGGGCGCGCCGCTCGGCGGCGTAGAACGACCAGAGGTAGTCACGCTCCTCGGCCGTGACCATCTCGAGCGTCAGCTCGTCGTGGTTGCGCAGGAAGATCGCCCACTGGCAGCCCTCCGGGATCTCCGGGGTCTGGCGCATGATGTCGGTGATCGGGTGCCGGTCCTCCCGGGCGATCGCCATGTACATCCGCGGCATCAGCGGAAAATGGAACGCCATGTGGCACTCGTCGCCGTCGCCGAAATACTGCGCGGTCTCCTCGGGCCACTGGTTGGCTTCGGCGAGCAGCATCCGGTCGGGGTAGCTCGCGTCCAGCGCGGCGCGGATCGCCTTGATGACGTCGTGGGTCTCGGCGAGGTTCTCGCAGTTCGTGCCGTCGCGCTCGATCAGGTAGGGGATCGCGTCGAGCCGCAGGCCGTCGACGCCCATGTCGAGCCAGTAGCGCATCACGTCGATGACCGCTTCCAGCACCTTCGGGTTGTCGAAGTTGAGATCCGGCTGGTGACTGTAGAACCGGTGCCAGAAATACTGCTTGGCGACCGGGTCCCAGGTCCAGTTCGACGCCTCGGTGTCGAGGAAGATGATCCGCGTGTCCTTGTACGGCTCGTCGGTGTCCGACCAGACGTAGAAGTCGCGCTCGGGCGAGCCGGGAGGGGCCTCGCGGGCGGCCTGGAACCAGGGGTGCTGGTCCGAGGTGTGGTTGATGACGAGCTCGGTGATGACCCGCAGACCGCGCTCGTGCGCCGCCTCCACGAAGGCCTTGAAGTCCTCCATGGTCCCGTAGGACGGGTTGATGTCCCGGTAATCGGCGATGTCGTAGCCGTCGTCGCGCAGCGGCGAGGGATAGAACGGCATCAGCCAGATCGCCGTCACGCCGAGATCGCGCACGTAGTCGAGGCGCTGGGTCAGGCCCTCGAAATCCCCGATCCCGTCGTTGTTCGAGTCGAAGAACGACTTGACGTGGATCTGGTAGATGATGGCGTCACGGTACCATTGCGGGTCGCTGCGATCGATCATCGCGTCGCTGCCTCATCGGTCGAGTCTGACGGGACCGGCGGGGGACCCGGCCGGGGCGCGGGCGGCGGGCCGCCGCGCGGGTGCGAGGGTCGGCGACGGGAATTCCCGCCGCCGCATTCAAGGGCCATGGCCGAGTGCCACGCGCGGCCTCAGCCCGCAACCCGCCGCGGCGCCCGGAGGCGCCAGATCACGCAGGATCGCTCGGCCGGATCGAGGGCGATGCGGTGGGTCTTGCCGCGCAACTCGAACGTGTAGCCCTGGAGCAGGTCCTCGACCTCGACGGCGCCGTCGTCGGGCAGGCCGAACAGCCAGAGCGGCACCTCGTAGGTGCATTCCTGGCGGTTCTTCGGGTCGAGGTTGACCATGGTGAAGACGCAGTTGTCGCGCTCCGGCGTCGCCTTGGCGTAGGCGATGATGTTGTCGTTCCAGGCGCCCGTGAAGGTCACGTTGCGGAAATCCCAGAGAGCGGGGTTCTCGCGCCGGATCTTGTTTAGCTTGACGATGTGCTCGCGGATGTTGCCGGGCCGGTCGTAGTCCCAGGCCTTGAGCTCGTATTTCTCGGAGTTGAGATACTCCTCCTTGCCCGGGTACGGCGCGGCCTCGCACAGCTCGAAGCCGTTGTAGATGCCGTAGACCGACGACAGGGTCGCGGCGAGCGTGCCGCGGATGACGAACCCCGCCCGCCCGCTGGTTTGGAGGAAGTACGGGTTGATGTCGGGGGTGTTGGCGAAGAAGTTCGGGCGGTAGTACTCGCCCATCTCGCCGGCCAGCTCCAGGGCGTAGTCGGTGAGCTCCTGCTTGGTGTTGCGCCACGTGAAGTAGGTGTAGCTCTGCTGGTAGCCGGCCTTGGCGAGCTTCTTCATCATCTTCGGCCGGGTGAAGGCCTCGGCGAGGAAGATCGCGTCCGGGTAGCGGCCGTTGACCTCGCCGATCACCCATTCCCAGAACGGGATCGGCTTGGTGTGCGGGTTGTCGACCCGGAAGATGCGCACGCCGCGCGCGCACCAGCCGAGCAGGATGTCGCGCAGCTCGATCCAGAGCGAGGGCAGGGCGCCCCCGTAGAAGTGGACGTTCGAGATGTCCTCGTACTTCTTCGGCGGGTTCTCGGCGAATTTCAGGGTGCCGTCGGGGCGCCACTCGAACCATTCCGGGTGGTTCTTGATCCAGGGATGGTCCGGCGAGCACTGGATCGCGAAGTCGAGGGCGATCTCCATGCCGTAGGCGTGGCTCGCCGCAACCAGCCGCTCGAAATCCGCGAGCGTGCCGAGGTCGGGATGCACGGCCTCGTGGCCGCCCTCCTCGGCGCCCACCGCGTAGACCGAGCCGACATCGCCGGGCTCGGCCTTGAGGGTGTTGTTCTTCCCCTTGCGGTTCGTGCGGCCCACGGGGTGGATCGGCGTGAAGTAGAGGACGTCGAAGCCGAGCTCGCGGATCTCGGGCAGGCGCCGGATCACGTCGTCGAAGGTGCCGTGGCGGTTCACGTCCATCGACTGGGAGCGCGGGAAGATCTCGTACCAGGCGGAGAACCGGGCCGCGAGGCGGTCGGCGATCACCGGCAGGGTCACGGGGTATTGGGTCAGGTTCACCCGCTCGGCGTTGCGGCGCACGAGGCTCGATGCCTCGGGCTGAAGGATCCGGTCGAGCTGGGCGGCCGAGCCCGTCTCCTCGGCGGCCAGCGCGGCCACGAGCGCGGCAAGGCGCTCGGCGTCGCGGCCGCCGCGGGTCCGGGCGAGCGAGGCCGCGGTCCCGACGAGCGCCACGCCCTCGATCGTCTCGAGCCGCACGTCGACGCCGGCGGCGCGCTTCTTCAGGGTGTCGCGCACCCAGGACGAGAACGCGTCGCGCCACGCGATCAGGGTGAACTCGTAGCGGGCGTTCCGCTCGAGGGGGAAGTGCCCGGCCCAGCGGTCGTTGTCGACGAAGACCATCGGGTCCTCGCGCCAAGTCTCGCCTCCAGACGCCTCGGTGCCGGCGACCCGCGACAGGATCGCGGCGTCGATGATCTCGTGGCCGTCGGAGAAGATGTCGGCCTCGACCCGCAGGGACTCGCCGACGATCCGCTTCACCGGCGAGCGGCCGCCGTCGATCTCGGGGCTCACGGCCTCAATCACCACCCGCCCCTCCCCGTCCGGGGTGCCGCGCGCGGGAAGCCGGGCGACCTGCTGGGCGCTGGCCGCGAGGATGCGGAGCTCGCCCGGCATCAGGTCGATGGCGCTGCCGGGATGGAACGCGATCGGCTCGGCCTCCGGGGTCCGGTCGACGAAGGCGCCGAGCATCCCGCCGGTGCGGGCGATGAGCGACCCGGCCTCGACCGGCACCGGCCGGTCGGTCGGGTTGTAGAGCACGATCAACCCGTGCCGCGCCGAGGCCGGGTGGCCGGTGTCGAAGCGGGCGAGCGCCACCAGATCGCTGTCGGGGGCCGAGATCCGGATCTGCGCGCCCTCGACATTGGCGGCCGGCAGCTCCGCCCGCAGGGCGTTGATCGCCCGAATGGAGGCGGAGATGTCGATGCCGGTCTCATTCTCGCGGTCGCGCGGGGTGGTCTCGACCACGTGCAGCGCCCGCCGGTAGCCCCACTCGTAGCCGATCGGCATGAGCACGCCGGCCGAGAAGAAGGCCGCGAGCGCGTAGCGGGTGCGCAGGTGCGCCGCCACCGCCTCCGGGCCGCCGCCGATCTCGGCGGCGAGCCGCGTCATGTCGTGATTCTCGGGGAAGGCGATCGAGGGGGCCAGCACCCGCAGGCGCTCGTACTGCTCGAGCGCCCAGGGCTTCCTCAGGTCCCACCACGCGAAGGAGTTGAACAGGTAGTCGAAGCCGGCGCCGGCCGTGGCCCGGGCCTCCTCGAAGGTGCAGCCCAGGGTCTCGGCGGCGAACAGGCAGGCGGGGTCTTGGCTCTTGGCCTGCCCGATCAGCACCCGCCAGGTCTCCGGTGGCACCTTGTAGGCGGCGTCGCACCGGAAGCCCTTCACGCCGAGGCCCTGGAGATGCGCCACGTAGGCGCCCCAGATCCGGGTGAGTTCGTCCCGGGCGGAGGGGGTGTGGTAGTCGAGCTCGGCCAGGTCGCCCCAGACGGTGCGGATCGACGGGTCGTCCGGGTCGACGGCGGCCGGGTGCATGATCGAGCCGTCGGGCTCCTTCATGAACAGGTCGGGCCGCTCGGTGGCGAGCCGGGCGTTGTCGGCGGTGTGGTTGATCACGAGGTCGGTCATCACCGACAGGCCCAGAGCCGCGGCGGCGGTGCAGAAGCGGCGGATCTGCTCGTCGTCGGGCGTGCCGTCGGGGTCGCGGAACCGCTCGTCCAGGCGCTCGGGATCGGCGACCGCGTAGAGGCTCCGCGAGCCGCCGGTCTGGTGAAACGGGTTGAGGTAGACCCAGTCGAAGCCGAGGGCGGCGATCCGCGGCAACTCGGCCGTCCAGTCCGAGACGCGCCCGACCAGGAGCGGGAACAGGTTGTAGATCCGCGGCCCCTCGGCCCGGGGGGCCAGCGAGGCCGGGAGGACGGCTTCGGCTCCAGATGTCGCGGCGGCTTTGGTCGGTGCGTTCATGCGGCCCTTCGGCTCCCGTTCTCTGGATCGTAACGCCCGAACCGCCCCGGTGTGCCTCGCGATCCGGTCCGACGTGTCTCAGCAGAGACGTGTCTCAGCAGACTTGCGTGACAGGGCTGCGGAGGCGGCACCGGCAGAACCGCCCTCGTCCTTGCGAGCGGAGCGAAGCAATCCAGCAACGCCACGCTGATCCAGGCTGCGCTGCCGTGGGTCGCTTCGCTGCGCTCGCGATGACGGAGGGATCACGGCTCCCGCCGCAGCACCGCGTAGGGCAGGTCGCGCAGGAGGTCGCCGAGATCGGCGCCCTCCCCGTCGCTCTCAACCACCCGTTCGAAGACAAGATCCCGCCAGCGAGTCCCCGTCCCGAGATCCACCCGGGTGCCGGCAAACGCCTCGCCCGACCAGCCGGCCTCACCGACCAAGCCTGCGAAGAGCCGCGGCACGGCGACGAACAGGTCGCCACCCTCCAGGCTCGGATCGGTCCGCCGGTAGGCGATGACGTGGTTGACCCGCGGCCCCGTCGCGGCGACGGGCTCGTAGGCGGCGCTGGCGTAGAAATCCGGACGCTCGGTCCGCTCCGCGAGGAGCCGTGTCAGCGTCGCCTGCTTCACCCGCCCGTCCGGCCAGTGCGCCAGCAAGTCCGCGGGCGCCCCGCCCTCCTCCAGCATCCGTTCCAGGGCCGGGTAGTCCACCGGGCGCCGGTTGTCGGGGTCGACGAAGGAGAAGTCCCAGATCTCGGTGCCCTGGTAGGTGTCGGGCAGGCCCGGCAGGGTGCATTTCAGGACCGTCCGGCCGAGGCTCGCCAGCATGCCGAGATGGGCGAGCCGTCGGGCGAAGGGCCGGAGTTCGCTCAGGAAATCCGACCCCGGGGCGATCAGCGCCGTGAACAGCCGCTTGACCGCGCCCTCGTAGACCTCGTCGACGTTGACCCAGCTCGACCGGCGCTTGCCCTCCCGCATGGCCTTCTCGCCGTAGGCGATCAGCCGGTCCCGGAAATCCGCGATCGCCCCGGCCTCGTCCCGCTCCAGCAGATCCAGCGGCCAGGCGCCAAGGATCGCCTGGAAGAACATCCACTGGTCGTTGGCGTCCGGGGCCGGCTCGCCGTCGATCCGGGCGAGGTGCGGGCCGGCGACCCGCTGCCACAAGTCCCAGGCCTTGGCCCATTCCTCGGGGATCTCCGAGAGGGCGAGCAGCCGCGTGCGGGCATCCTCGCCCCGCTTGGTGTCGTGGGTCGCGGTGGTGATCATGGCGCTCGGCCAGTCCCGGGCGCGGGCGATCTGCAGATCGTGGAAGTGCTCCGCGTCGATCCCGTACTCGCCCGGATCGCCGCCGACCTCGTTGAGGCCGAGGAGACAGGCGTAGCGGTAGAACAGCGTGTCCTCCAGGCTCTTGGCCATGACCGGGCCGGTGAGCTGCTGGAACCGGCGGCGGAAGCGCAGCACCACCCGCGGGTCCGGCCGGCCGGGGCCCGCCGTCTCGACCCGACCGAGCAGGACGTCGGCGGCGAAGTCGTGGACCGAGCGGTCCGGCAGGCTCGACCAGCGCTTGGCCTTGGCGACGGCGCTCTCGATCAGGCGGACATCCTCGGGCTCGACCTCGCCCTCCTCCAGATCCGACGGCAGGTAGCTCCGGTAGGTCGGGAAGCGCGCGATGATCTCGATCAGCGCCCGGCGGAGCGCGTTGACGGTGAAGTCGCGGGTGCGCCGGTCGGCGTCGGCGACCTCCTTGAGGTCGGTGGTCAGCACCTCCAGCTCGCTCGCGAAGCTGATCTCGAGGATCTCGGCCTTGGCGGCGCGGAGCTGGAAGCCGTAGGGCTCGTCGAACCCCGTGGCCCAGGTGTAGAGCCGCTCGATTTTCCCGCGCCGGCTCTTGTCGACCAGGATCCCGTCGAGCTGGTTGAGCACGTCGTAGCCCGTGGTCCCGGCCACCGGCCAGGGCCGCAGCCGCTCGCCCGGCTCCAGGATCTTCTCGACGACGACGTAGAAGCCCGGTCCGACAGCCGCCTGGAGCGCCCTTGCGTAGCCCAGCGGGTCGGCGAGGCCGTCGATATGGTCGATGCGCAGGCCGTCGATCCGGCCCTCGCGGACGTGCCGGAACACGGTCTCGTGCGAGCGGTGGAAGATGTCGGACAGCTCGACCCGCAGGCCGGCGAGCGAGTTCACGTCGAAGAAGCGGCGGTAGTTGATGTCGCTCGACGCCACCCGCCAGTGGGCCAGCCGGTAGGCCTGCGCCTCCAGCAGCCGGTGCAACGGCCCGAAACTGTCCGGGCGGCCCTTGAAGCCGTTGAGCAGCGCCAGCGTGCTGGCGGTGGCCTCTTGGATCAGCGGCGACACGCCGTAGATCTCGGCGAGCCGGCGCTTCAGCCCCTCGGCCTCCTCGGGGAAGCCTTTGCGGCGGGTCTCGTCGGTATCGATCGACATCGCCCGCAGCCGCTCGGAGATGGCGAGCAGTTCCGCGGTGGTGTCGTCGTCCACCGCCCCGATCGCGGCGATCACCCGGTTGAGAATGGTCGGGTAGCTCAAGGGGCGGATCGGCAGCTGGTGCTCGTAGTGCCAGACGCTGAAGGCGCCCTTCTCGGGGTCGAA
Organism: Methylobacterium sp. 13MFTsu3.1M2; assembly: GCF_900112625.1. Classification (NCBI taxonomy): domain Bacteria; kingdom Pseudomonadati; phylum Pseudomonadota; class Alphaproteobacteria; order Hyphomicrobiales; family Methylobacteriaceae; genus Methylobacterium; species Methylobacterium sp. 13MFTsu3.1M2. The sequence continues at coordinate 189,536 of NZ_FOMM01000011.1, read as the reverse complement.
CTTCAATTCTAGCGTGCCCTTCTCCAGGGCCTCACCGTAGCGGTCGCCGAGGAATGGGATCACGAGGTTGCGCCCGGCCCCGAGCCGCTGCCAGTCGATGTCGAAGGCGTCGGCGAAGGGCGACAGGGAGCCCCATTCGAGCACCGAGAGCCACCACGGATTGTCGGAGCCGCCGACGCCCATGTGGTTCGGGACGATGTCGAGCAGGAGCTTGATCCCGTGGGCGTGGAGCGTCTCGGAGAGCGCGATGAAGCCCTCCTCGCCGCCGAGCTCCGGGTTGATCGCGCCGTGATCGACGATGTCGTAGCCGTGGGTCGAGCCGGGCCGCGCCTTCTGGAGCGGCGAGGCGTAGACGTGGCTGATCCCGAGCCGGTGCAGGTAGGGGACGATCCGGCCCGCGTCCGCGAAGGTGAAGTCCTTGTGGAACTGCAGCCGGTAGGTCGCGCGCGGCGGCGGCGCGGCGAGCCGCGCGGCGCCCGAGCGCGGGCCCCGCGCCTCGGCCGAGAGGGACGCCGCGAGCTTCGCCAGCGGCCCGCCGGGGGCGGCGATGTCCACGAGATCCCGGTCGAGCTTGCGCCGCCAGTTCGGGTAGCCCTCGGTCGAGCCGGGCACGTTGGCCTGGGCGAGTTCCGAGACCACGTCCTCGTACTGGACGGCGGTGAGCATCGCGGGCGCGCGGGCGAGGTAGCGGGCGGCGGCCTCGAAGGGCGCGGAATCCGGCGGCTCGGCGGAGGGCAGCAGCTGCTCGGCCGCCAGCGCCTCGGCGAGGCGGCGGCGCTCGACGACGCGCTCGCCCCGCTCGACCTCGGCCCGCTCCTGATCGTAGAGGCCGAGCGACTGGCGGGTGTCGGTGTCGACCCCGCGCCACCAGCCGACGAAGGTCGGCAGGTCGTGGGTGGTGATGGCGGTGAGCGCGTCCCGCGGGTAGGCCGAGGGCGGCTTGAAGCGTCCGTCGGCCTCGCGCTCGAAGGCGAGGATCCGGTAGCTCAGCACCCCGGCCCGCATCAGCGCGTCGGAGAAGCCTTCCGGCGCCGTGCCGAGATCCTCCGCGATGACGAGGCACTTGTTGCGGTGGCTCTCCAGCCGCAGCACCGCCAGCATCGGCTCGAACGGCATGGCCACGTAGGCGCCGGCCTGGGCCCCCGCCCCCAGCGGGATCAGGAACAGGCGGGCGAGCTGGAAGGCGTGGTCGATCCGGATCGCGCCGGCGTGGCGCATGTTGGCCTGGACCAGGGCCCGGAAGGCCGCGAGCCCGTCGCGCTCCATCGCCAGCGGATCGAAGGCCGGCAGGCCCCAGTTCTGGCCCTTCGGTGCGAGCAGGTCCGGCGGCGCGCCGATCGAGACCTTGTCGGCGAAGCGCTCGGGATGCGACCAGATCTCGGAGCCGCCCCGGTCGGCGCCGACCGCGAGGTCGCGGTAGAGCCCGACCCGCATGCCGGCCCCAAGCGCCGCCGCGGAGGCCTCGGCAAGCTGCCGGTCGGCGAGGTACTGCAGCCACGCGTGGTAGCCGACGAGGTCCGCGTTCCCCGCCGCGAAGGCTCGGACCGCCTCCGTGCCGGCGCGGCGATACGCCTCCGGCCAGTCGCCCAGCCAGTGCGCCCCCTGCCCCCGGAAATGCTCGGACAGCGCCTCGAACAGGGCGTGCGCTTCGAGATCCTCCCCGCCCTCCTGGCGGAACTGCTCGAAGCCCGCGTCGGTGCCGGCCCGGGCCGGTGACTCGGCCCAGAGCGCCCGGAGCACCGGGTCGAGCACGTCGTGGACGCCCTGGTGGTCGACGAGGGCGGCCTCGCGCAGAGCCGTGATCGCGTCCGCGCGCTCGGCGAGCAGCGCCTCGGCCCGGGAGCCCGCGAGCCCCGCCAGGCTGCGCGGGGCGATGAACAGCGTCTCCAGGAACAGCCGCGAGGAGGGCGAGTAGGGCGAGATCTTGGTCCGGTCGGAGCCGAACAGGGCGTGGACCGGGCTGAGCCCCAAGAACGCCGCCCCACGCAGGGCGGCCTCGCGGGCGGCCTCGCCGGCATCCGCGTAGGTGCCGATGCCGATATTGGTGGCCGAGCGCAGGCCGTAGAGCTGGGCGGCCATGCCCCAGTCGGAGGCGCCCTCCTCCGTGTAGGGCCGCGGGCGCCAGCAGCGCTGCGGCGCGGCGATCACCCAGGCCTCGGCGCGGGTCTGCCCGGCCTGGACGGTGAGGCGGTGATAGCCCGGGGTCAGCGGCGGCAGCTCGAAGCCGGGCTCCGACCCCTGCGGGTTGGCCCGGCCCTCGCGAGCGGCGCCGCGCTCGTCGACGAGGCGCCAGACCAGGGTGTGGGGCGCGCCGTCCTGCGGGCGCACCGGCACCCGGGCGGCCCGGCGGGCCTCCACCGGCAGGAGCGGCGGGATCAGGCCGCGGCGCAGGCGCTCGACCTCCGCGAGGCTCGCGGCGATCGCCGCCTCGTCCTCCACCGCGAAGCCGAGGGCCGCCAGCAGGCCGCGGCGCACCTCCAGCGACGTCTCGACGGGCTGGCCGAAGGCGTCGGTGTAGCCGGGGGCGACGCCGACGAGGTCGGCGAGTGTCTCGAGGCGGCTCACGCGCGGGACTCCGTCAGGAACACGCCCGTCCAGGACGGGAGATCGCGTCCGGCCCCGTCCGGGGCGTTGGTCCAGACCGGCCGGGCACCGCCCGGATCCAGCGCGAAGGGTTCGGTCCCGACATTGGCGACGAAGCGCAGGGTGCCGGCGCCGAAGCGCCACGTGCAGTCGACCACGTCCGGGCGCGGCATCGCGGCGGCGGCGCCGTCGTAGCCGGACTTCGCCAGGGGCACGACCACGTCGCGGCGCAGCCCCAGGAGCCGCGTCGTCTCGGCCAGCACCTCGCGGTGGGGCGAGCGCTCCCGCTCGGACCAGTCGAGCTTCGAGGCCGCGAAGGTCTCGGCCTCGGTCGGGTCCGGGATCTTGGAGGTGTCGTCCGCGAAGGCCGCGAAGCTCTTGAACTCCCGGCGGCGGCCGTCGCGCACCGCCTTGTTCAGGTCCGCGTCGGGCGCGAAGTCGACGAAGAACAGGAACGGCGCCGAGGCCGACCATTCCTCGCCCATCCAGAGCATCGGGATCTGCGGTGCCAGGAGGAGCCCGGCCCGGGCGAGGTCGAGTTTCTTGGGATCCGCGAGGTGGTTGAGCCGCTCGCCGAGCGCCCGGTTGCCGACCTGATCGTGGTTCTGCAGGAAGGTCACGAAGGCGGAGGGCGGCAGGTGCCCGGAGGGCTCGCCGCGCGGGTGGTTGTCGAGCGTCGGGAAGGGCTCGCCCTGGTAGGCGAAGCCCTCGGCGAGGCAGCGGGCCAGGTGGGCGACCGGTTTGTCGGCAAAGCTTTTATAGTAGCCGGCGTCCTCGCCGGTGAGCAGGACGTGCCAGCAATGGTGCAGGTCGTCGGCCCACTGGGCGTCGTGCATCTTCGGGCGCCCGGCGGCGTCGCGCTCCAGCCAGCGGGCCTGGTTGGCCTCGTTCTCCAGCATCAGGTGGATCTGCCGGTTCGGGAAGATCCTCCGGATCGTCTCGCCGAGCTCGGCCAGGAAGTGGCGGGGCGAATCGTCGAGGATGGCGTGGACGGCGTCGAAGCGCAGGCCGTCGAAATGGTACTCCTCCAGCCAGTACAGGGCGTTCTGGATGAAGAACTGCCGCACCGTGGCGCCGCTCTCCTTGCCGTCGAAGTTGATGCCCGCGCCCCAGGGGGTCTGGTGGCGCTCGGTGAAGAACGTCCCGGCATAGGCGTGGAGGTAGTTCCCGGCCGGCCCGAAGTGGTTGTAGACCGCGTCGAGATAGACCATCAGGCCGAGCCCGTGTGCGGCGTCGATCAGGCGCTTGAGGTCGTCCGGTCGACCGTAGGCGCCGTCCGGCGCGTAGGGCTGGACGCCGTCGTAGCCCCAGTTGCGCGAGCCCTTGAAGTCGGCGAGCGGCAGCAGCTCGAGGGCGGTGACGCCGAGCGCCTTGAGGTCGGCCAGCCGGGCCTGCAGGCCGGCATAGGTGCCCTCCGGCGTCGCGGTGCCGACATGGCACTCGTAGATCACCGCCTCCTCGAAGGGTCGCCCGGTCCAGCCCGCGTCGGACCACTCGAAGCTCCGCGGGTCGATCACCTCGCTGAGGCCCGAGACGTCGTCCGGCTGGAAGCGGGAGGCGGGATCGGGCACGACGAGGTCGCCGTCGACGCGGAAGCCGTAGCGGGCGCCGGGCTTCACCCCCGGCAGGGCCGTGCGGCGCCAGCCGCCGCCGGATTCGGGCAGCGGGTGGTCGACGCCGTCGACGACGAGGTCGACGCTCCGGGCGGTGGGCGCCCAGAGGGCGAAGCGGACGCCGCCCCCGACCATCTCGGCCCCGAAATCCATGCTGTGGGCGCGCCGCATCGGGCCACCGTCCTCGTCATTGGCCGCGCGACCGGGACGCAAGCGCGGCAGGATCATCTGTCGTGGGAGAAGGCCCCGGGCCCGATCCGGTTCCCGCAGCGCAGCTATGGCGGAGCGGCCGCGTGGCAATGGGGTATCGGCGGGCGTGACGGCGAGGTGACGGCCAGGTGACGGCGGAGGGCAGCGGCGTGACGGCGGGCCGCGCGGAAACTAAGCCGCAGTTCCGTCCGCGCGGGGCGGCCCTATCTTGCCCGGCCGGCACTCTCGTCGGTCTGGGAGCGGACACTGGGTCGGGCGCATATCATCGGCATCCACGGGCTCGCCAACAAGCCGCCCCGGGACGAGAAGGCCGCCTGGTGGCGCGCCGCGATCCACGAGGGGCTCGACCGCAATCTCGGGCTCCGGGTCGCGGAGCCCGACCTGCCCTTCACCTTCGTCTACTGGGCCGACCTGCGCTACCCGCAGCCGCTCGCGGGCGACCGCAACCGCGAGCCCTACCGCCCCGATCACGGCCTCGGGCCGTTCCCCTCCCCAGCGGGGGAGCCGGAGCGCGCCGAGCCGACCCTCACCGACCGGATCTACCGCGGCCTGTCGCACCTGCAGGAGGCCGCCGGGCTGACGCCGGTGGACGACCTGATCCTGGAATACCGCCTCGACGACCTCTGGGGCTACTACGAGGACGCGGACTTCCGGGCGGCGGCGCGGGCGCGCCTGCGCGATGCCCTGGCGGCGGCCGCATCCGACACCGTGCTGATCGCCGCGCACTCGATGGGCGGCCTGATCGCCTACGACGTGCTGCGCGCCGCCGAGGCGGACGGGACGCCGATGCCCCGCTGCGACCTCGTCACCCTCGGCGCGCCCCTCGGGCTCGCCGAATTGAAGCTGAAGCTCGCCGACGAGCACGGCGACCTCCGGGTGCCTGCGGCGCTCGCTGCCTGGAACAACCTGATGGACCGCCAGGACATCGCCACGGTGGGCGACGACCTCGCGGCCCTCTACGCGCCGAACGCCGCCGGGGTGCGGGTGCGGGACGTGCCGGTGATCAACGCCTACCGGAGGCCGGACGGCGCCGAGAACCGGCACAAATCCTACGGCTACCTGCGGACCCCGGAATTCGCCCGGGTCGTGGCCGGGTTCCTGAACGCCGCGGCCTGAGGGCTCCGGGGAGCGGGCCGCGCTCCGCCGCGCGCCGCCTCCCCCGCCCCGGGACGCGCGCCGCCCGGGTCGGGGCGCGGGCCTGCCGGGCCTCAGAGCCGACCCGGCACCACCTCGCGCAGGACGCGCTCCGTGGCGGCGTCCTCGATCTTGTTGATCAGCCGCTTCGCCTCGTGCTCGTCGCGCAGGGTCTTGGCCAGGGTGAAGGTCGTGCCCGTGAGGAACAGCGACGCCATGGCGAGGTAGCCCTTGATCCAGATGTCGGCGGGCAGGAAGAAGATGCCGAACGTCAGCATGGCGGCGGCGACGGCGAAGCTGACCAGCGTGAAGGTCTTCCAGGCGCCGGTATGGGGCATCTGCGGTGTCATGGTGCGGTCTCCTGAGGAATGATCGAAGGGGAAGCGGTGCGGCGCCGGTCAGGCGCCGGCCCTGAGGCGGTCGAGCACGGCCCGCGGGTCGGTGCGGGGGCGGCCGTAGCCCGCCGCCTCGAGGTCGGCCTCGATCCCGCCCGCGGCCTCGGCCTCGAGCGCGGTCAGCGCGGCGGCGACGTCCGCCTCGGCCGCCTGCCGCTCGCGCAGGCGCGCCAGCGTCCGCTCGGCCTCCCCGAGCGCCCCCGCCGACAGGGTCGTGACCCGGCGGCCCTCCAGTCCGGCCCGCCGCAGCGCCTCGGTGGTGCGGGCGGTCTGGAGCCCGCGGTCGAGGTCCCGCAGGCGCTCGCCCCCCTGCGCGACCAGGCCCTTCAGCCGCTCGACCTCCGCGGCGAAGCGCTCGGCGGCGGCCCGGCGGTCGGCCCGCTCGTCCTCCAGGGCGGCGATGTGGATCGCCGCCTCGGTCCCGAGATCCTCGCGCCCGTCGCTGAGCGCCCGCCGCGCCCCGTCCGACAGGGTGTCGATGCGGGTGCCGATGGCGTCGAGGGCGCGCGCCTCGGCGGCGTGGTAGGCCATGGCGACGGCGAGTTCCCGCCGGGCGGTCGCCAGGGCGCCGGCGGCGTCCCGGATCTGCTGGCGCAGGATCGTCACGGCATGGGCGTCGTGGATCGCCTGGGCGTTGTCGGCGATCACGCCGCGCATCAGGAAGGAGAGGGTCCTCATCACGGTTCACCTCGCGGGAACGACGGGCCGGACCGCGTCCGGATTTGATTGAACGTCGTTCATGAAACAAGTAAACACGGGACGCGCCGGGCCGCAAGGGATAAAATGAACGAAGTTCATAAAAAAGTGAGAGGGCGGCCGCGGAAGGAGCCCGGCGATCGGGCGGCCGATCGCCAGGCCCTGATCGCGGCCGCGGTGGCGATCCTGAACGCGGGCGGCGCGGCGGCGCTGACCGCCCGCGGCGTCGCGGAGCGGGCCGGCACGGCGGTCGGCTCGGTCTACACGCAGTTCGACAGCCTGGAAGTGCTGCGCCTGGAGGCGAACGCCGTCACCATGCGCCGGCTCCGGGACACCCTCGCGGGGGCGCTGGCAGCCTGTCCGTCGCGGGAGACGGAGGCGCGGCTCCTGTGCCTGGCCGACGCGTATCTCGCCTTCGCGGCCGAACACCACGCCGCCTGGGCGGCGATCTTCGAGCGGCGCACGGTGGCGGCGCCGGACTCGGTGCAAGCCGACATCGCGGCCCTGTTCGGGATCCTGGAGGGGGTGCTGCGCGACGGTGGCCGCCTCGGCGAGGCGGCGATCCCCGTGATGGCGCGGGCGCTGTGGTCCAGCGTCCACGGCATGACCTATCTCGCCGATCTCGGCAGCCTGGGTCCCCTCGGGGTCAGCGACGTGCGGCCGATGATCGACGCGCTGGTGCGGGCCGCGGTCCGGGGCTTCTCCGCGGGCTGAGCGCCGTCCTGCCCGCCCGCGGGGGCCCCGCCCCTCAGGCCACCCTCAGGCCGCGCCCTCAGGCAGCCTGGATCTCCGCCAGGAAGGCCTTCACGGCGTGGTCGAGCTCGTCCGAGCCGCGGGTGAGGTCGCGTGCGGCCGCCAGCACCTGCTCGGAGGCGCTGCCGGTCTCGTCGGCGCCGCGGCGCAGGTCGACGACGTTCTCGGACACGCCCTGCGCCCCGGTGGCGGCGCTCGCCACGCCGCGGACGATCTCCTGGATGGCAGCGTTCTGCTCCTCCATGGCGGCCGCGACCCCGACCGCGATGCCGCGCATCTCCTCGATGGTCCGGCCGACCGCGCCGATCGCCGCGACCGCGTCCCGGGTCTCGCCCTGGATCCGGCCGATCTGGCCGGAGATCTCCTCGGTCGCCTTGGCGGTCTGCTCGGCCAGCGCCTTCACCTCGGAGGCGACGACCGCGAAGCCGCGCCCGGCCGCGCCCGCGCGGGCCGCCTCGATCGTGGCGTTGAGCGCCAGCAGGTTGGTCTGGCCGGCGATCGAGGCGATCAGCCCGACCACGTCGCCGATCTTCTCGGTGCCGGCGGCGAGCGCCCGCACGGTCGCCTCGCCCTGGCGGGTGCTGATCGCGGCCTGCCCGGCGATCTCCGAGGCGCGGTTCACCTGCCCGGCGATCTCCTGGACCGAGGCCGACATCTCCTCGGTGGCCGCCGCGGCGGTCTGGACGTCGGCGGAGGTGCCGGCCGCCTGCGCGGCCACCGCGCCGGTGCGCTCGGTGGTGTGGGCGGCCGTGACGGTCAGCGTCCGCGCCGTCGCCTCGAGGTCGGCGGCCGCCGTCGCGAGGCCGCGGCTCAGGGTCCCGGCCCGGGTCTCGAAGGACCGGGTCAGCCGGTCGAGGGCGGCGGCCCGCCGGGCATCCCCGTCGGCGCTGGCGGCGGCGCGGGCGTCGGTCTCGGCCTTGGCGATCAGCGCGTCCTTGAACACCTGCACGGCGCCCGCCATGGCGCCGATCTCGTCCCGGCGCTCCCGTGCCGGCACCGGCACGGCGGTCTCGCCGGCCGCGAGGCGGTGCATGGCGCCGTTCAGCGCGCGCAGCGGCCGCGTCAGCCGCCGGCCGATCAGCGCCGCGAGCAGGCCGATCAGCGCCACCACCACGAGCATGCCGGCCGCCGCCTTCCAGGCCGCGTCCCGCAGGATCGCCGCGGTGTCGTCGGCGTAGATGCCGGTGCCGATCACCCAGCCCCAGGGGGCGAAGCCGCGCACGTAGGAGAGCTTCGGCACGGGGGCGTCGGCGCCGGGCTTCGGCCAGTAATAGTCGACGAAGCCCTGCCCCTGCCGCTTCACCGTCTCGACGAAGTCGACGAACAGGCGCTTGCCGGTGGGATCCTGCACGGCGGCGAGATCCTTGCCCTCCAGCTCGGGCTTGATCGGGTGGGCGACCATGCGGGGCTGCATGTCGTTGACCCAGAAGTACTCCTTGTCGTCGTAGCGCAGGGCCTTGAGGGCCCGGATCGCGGCGCCTTGCGCGTCCGCCCGGGACAGGCGCCCGGCCCGCTCCTCGCCCTCGAAATAGGCCGCGACCCCGTAGGCGACGTCCGTGAGGTTCCGCGTCTTGGCCATCCGGTCCTGCTCGACCTGGGATTTCAGGCTGACGAGCCCGATGCCCGAGACCGCGACGATGCCGACCAGCGCGGTGGCCGTGATGGTGTGGAGCTTCGCTCCGAGCCCGATCTTCACCCACGCCCCCGCGATGATGATTGCAAGAAGATGATTTCAACCTGCGATATTTTGCAGCTTCTGCGTTAGCGGAGCGTGAAGACGGCCTTGCGCGCGCCGGCTCGAGCCTGTCCACTCCCCGTCCAACGAAAGCCCGGCGCCGCTCAGGATCGCGCCGGGCCACAGGGAGAAGCGTCATGGTGCGTACGTCTCGGACGGGCTCGCTGCTGCCGGGCCGCCGTCGGCTCCTGCGGGCGGGATCGGTCCTCCTGCTGGCCGGGCTGGCGCTCGCCACCCCCGCCCGGGCCGACGATGCCAAGGTCCGGATCAGCCGGCAGCCGGGCTTCGTCTACCTGCCCGCGGTGCTGGCCGAGCAGCACAAGCTGATCGAGAAGCACGCCAAGGCCGCGGGCCTCGGGGACGTCACGGTGGAGTGGGTCAACCTGACGAGCGGCGCCGCCGGCAACGACGCGCTGCTCTCGGGCAACATCGACATCGTCGACAGCGGCTCGACCAACATGCTGCTGCTCAACGACCGCACCAAGGGCGACGTGAAGGGCCTGTGCGGGGTCGGCACCACGCCGATGATGCTGCTCACCCGCAATCCGGACGTGAAGGAACTCAAGGACTTCTCGTCCAAGGACAAGATCGCCCTGCCCTCCGTGAAGGTCTCGTCCCAGGCGGTGCTGCTGCAGATCGCCGCCAAGAAGGCGTTCGGGCCCGAGAACGCCACCAAGCTCGACCCGCTCACCGTCCAGCTCGGCCATCCCGACGCCGTGGCGGCGCTGGCGAGCCCGCACAACGAGGTCAACAGCCACTTCTCGCTGCCGCCGTTCCAGCAGCGCGAGCTGCAGGACCCGGCGATCCACAAGGTGCTCAATTCCTACGAGATGGTCGGCGAGCCGGTGAGCAACGCGATCTTCTACGCCCGGACCGGCTGGTACAACCGCAACCCGAAGCTCGCCGCCGCCATCGTGGCCGCCATCGACGAGGCCAATGCCGAGATCGCCCGGGATCCGCTGAAGGCCGCCAAGGACTACGTCGCGGCCACCAACGAGAAGACGCCCCCCGAGACCCTGGTCGAGATCATGAAGGAGCCCGGGACGAACTTCTCCACCACGCCCTACGGCATCATGCTCCAGGCCCGGCACTTCTACGCGATGAAGACCATCAAGACCGAGCCCAAGGACTGGAAGGACACGTTCTTCCCGATCGTCCACAACCTGCCGGGGCGGTAGGACCCCGGCCGCTCAGTGCGCCTCCACGGGCCCGGCGGCGCGCTGCGGCTTCTTGAGGATGGCCACCACGGCGAGGCTCGCCACGAGGCTCACGCCCACCAGCCAGAACCCGTCCGCGTAGGCCATCACGTAGGCCTCGCGGCGGACCTGGGCGGCGAGCTGGCCCAGCGCGACGCCCTTGGCGGCCAGCGGGTCGGCGATGCGGGTGTGCATCCCGGCGGCGAGCGCCGCGAGCCGGTCCTGGGTGCGGGTGGCGTTGACGGTGATCGCCTCGGCCAGCATCGAGAAGTGGAAGTGCTCCCGCCGGTCGATCATCGTCGACAGCAAGGCGATGCCGATCGAGCCGCCGAGGTTGCGCATCATGTTCGACAGGGCGGAGGCGTCCGCGGTGTCGCGCGGGGCGAGGCCGACGGTGGAGAGCTGCGACAGCGGGATGGTGAAGAGCGGCTGGCCGACGGCCCGCATCAGCTGCGGCAGGATCAGCTGGTCGGCGCCGACATCGTGGGTCAGGCCGACGTTGATCCAGCAGCTCGCGATGAAGAACAGCGTGCCGGTGACCACCAGCACCCGGGCGTCGAAGGTCCGCATCAGCAGCGGCATCATCGGGAAGAGGACGAGCTGCGGCAGGCCCGACCACATCACCACGTAGCCGATCTGCTGGGCGTTGTAGCCCTGGATCTGCGCGCAGTAGACCGGGATGATGTAGATCGACCCGAACGAGACCGCGCCCAGCACGGTCATCAGCACGCAGGCGCCGCCGACCGAGCGGTTGGCCAGGACCCGCAGGTTGATGAACGGGCGCTCGGTCGTGAGCTCGCGGACGATGAAGCCGGCGATGCCGGCCACCGCCAGCAGCGACATGTTCACGATGACCTGCGAGCCGAACCAGTCCTTGCGCTGGCCCTCCTCCAGCACGTAGGTCAGGGCCGGCAGGCCGATCGCCATCAGGCCGATGCCGATCCAGTCGCCCTTGAGCAGCTCGCCCCAGCGCGCCGGCACGCTGTCGAAGGCGCCGAGCTGGATCGCCGCCGCCACGGGTCCGAAGATCAGGTTCAGGTAGAAGATGTAGTGCCACGACAGGTTGTCGGTGAGCCAGCCGCCGACCGTCGGGCCGATCGCGGGCGCGAAGGTCGCGGTCAGCCCGAACAGCGCGATGCCGATGGGCTGCTGCGCCTTCGAGAGCCGGGTGCGCACGATCACGATGGCGGTGGGGATCAGCACGCCGCCGGTAAAACCCTGGCCGGCCCGGAACAGGATCATCTGGCCCAAGGTCGTCGACAGCGCGCAGGCCAGCGAGAAGGCGGTGAACAGCATGGTGTTCACCGCGAGGTAGCGGCGCAGGCCGATCACCGAGGACAGCCAGCCGGTGAGCGGGATCACGATGATCTCGGCCATCAGGTAGGCGGTGGAGATCCAGCTGCCCTCCTCGGTGGAGGCGCCGAGCGCCCCCTGGATGTCGGCGAGCGACGCGTTGGTGATCTGGATGTCGAGGATCGCCGTGAAGGCGCCAAGGATCGCGCCGAACACGGCGAGCCAGTCCCGGGCGCTCGCCTTCGCCTCGGGCACGGCCACGGCCGGCACGGGGCTCGTCGGGGCCGGACTCATCGGGGCCGGACTCATCGGGGCCGGACTCATCGGGGCAGGGCCTCGCTGACGAGGGCCGGAGCGGGCCTCGGCCGGGCGGGCCGCACCGGCTCGACCGGATCCTGGGTGTGGACCGTGGCCTCCACCGACAGGCCCGGGCGCAGGCGGGCGATGAGCGGATCCGACGGGTCGAGGGCGACGCGCACCGGCACGCGCTGCACCACCTTGGTGAAGTTGCCGGTGGCGTTCTCCGGCGGCAGCAGCGCGAATTGCGAGCCGGTGCCCGGGGAGAAGCTCTCGATCCGGCCCCGGAACGCGTGGTCGCCGAAGGCGTCGACCGTGAAGGTGACGCGCTGGCCCTCGACCATGCGGCCGGTCTGGGTCTCCTTGAAGTTCGCCACGAGGTAGATGTCGCGGCCCATCGGCACGAGGGTCAGGAGCCCGGTGCCGGCCGAGACGACCTGCCCGATCCGCAGCGCCCGGTCGCCGGCCACGCCGTCGATCGGCGCCACGATGGTGGTGTAGCTCAGGTCGAGCCTCACCCCCTCGACCTTGGCCTGCGCGCCCTCCAGGCTCGCGCGGGTGCTGGCCTCGAGCGCCTGCAGGCTGTCGATCTGCTTCTGCGCGGCGTCGAGCGAGGCGGCGGCCTTGTCGCGGGCGGCGTGGCGCTGGCGCAGGTCGGACTCCGCCTGCTGCTGGCGCTGCACCGTGCCGGACCCGGTCTGCAGCAGGTTCTGGTAGCGGGTGTATTCCTGCTGCGCGAAGGTGAGGGCGGCCTCGGCGTTGGCGAGGTCGGCCCGCGACGAGGCGACCTGCGCCCGCTGCTGGACGATCGCCGAGGCGACGCCCAGGATCTGCGCCCGGTCCTTCTCGACCTCGGCCTCGGCCTGCCTGAGCTGGACCCGGTAGGACCGGTCGTCCAGGCGGGCGATGACGTCCCCGGCCTTCACCGGCTGGTTGTCGCCGACCAGCACCGCCGCGACGGTGCCGGCGATGCGCGGCGCCACCGTGACCTTGTCGGACTGGAGATAGGCGTCGTCGGTCACCTCGAGGAAGCGCCCGACACTCCACCAGTGCCAGCCGTAGGTCCCGGCCCCGCCCAGCGCGAGCAGGCCGAGGAGAGGCAGCACGATCCGCGCGCGGCGGCGGCGCGGCGCCGGTGCGGAGACGGTGGCCGGGACCGGCGCGGAGACCGGGGGCGTGACAGCCGCGGTGGTCGGGGCGGTGACCGGCGCACCCGCGACCGGGTCGGCGCTCTTGAAGCTGTCGCTGCGACGTGCGTCCATCGGGTCTGGCCAGAATCAAAACGGTACGGTATCGTTTTAATAGGACGAACGGCGGTGGTGAGCAAGGAGGATCGCGGGGTGACGGTCACGGAGATCGAGCGGGTGGAGGCGGGCCCGCGGCGCGGCGGCCGGCCGACCCGCGCGGAGGCGGCCCGGCGCGAGGCGCACCTGATCGCCGTCGCCACGACCCTGTTCCTAGAGCGCGGCTTCGACGCCACCTCCATCGACGCGGTGGCCGAGGCCGCCGGGATGAGCAAGCCGACGGTCTACGCGCGCTACCGCGACAAGCGGGCCCTGTTCGAGGCGGTCCTGCGCGAGCGGATCGCCGCGTGGCTGGCGCCGCTCTCCGCCGCGGCCGAGGCCCAGGCCGCGCAGGGCGGGAGCGACGACGTCGAGACCGCCCTGGAGGATCTCAGCCGCACCCTGCTGGCCCACGGCCAGTCGCCGGGCGCGGCGATGCTCAAGCGCAACCTCGTGGCCCAGGCGCTGCAGTTTCCCGAACTCGCCCGCCTCGCCCACGAGGAGGGCTGGCTGCGCGGCGTGCGCGCCGTGGCGCAGCTGCTCGACGCCTTCGCCCGGCGCGGGCGGATCGCCGTGGCGGATCCGGAGATCGCGGCCGACCTGTTCCTCAGCCTCGTCCTCGGCCGGTCGTCCCAGGCGACCCTCTACGGCATCGCCACCGACCCGGAGGCGCAGGAGCGGCGGCGGCAGGCGGCGGTGCGGCTGTTCCTCGACGGGGTGCGCCCCCGCTGAGGGCGACCAGTCGGCGCCGGTGATCCGGCCGCCGGTAGAATCGGCACGCCGGGCTCCGAACGGGTCCAACCCGCGATTGCGCCCCTCCCCGCCCGGGCCTATAGTGCGTCATCCCCATTCGACAGCGTGAGACGGGACATCCGGATCGGTCATCCGGAGCCCGCGGCCCGATGCCCGGCCCCCGTCCCGCCAGGCCGGAGCACGAGAAGCATGTCCCAGGGTCCGCTGATGCCGAAGGCGACCGCCGTCTGGCTGGTCGAGAACACCTCGCTCGCCTTCGAGCAGATCGCCGATTTCTGCAAGCTGCACCCGCTGGAGGTGAAGGGCATCGCCGACGGCGAGGTCGCGGCCGGCATCAAGGGGCTCGACCCGGTCTCCACCGGCCAGCTCACCCGCGACGAGATCGAGAAGGCCCAGAAGGCGCCGCACTACAAGCTCAAGCCCGCTGTCTCGAAGGTGAAGCTGCCGGAGGTGAAGCGCACCACCAAGGGCCCGCGCTACACCCCCCTCTCCCGCCGCCAGGACCGGCCGAACGCCATCCTGTGGCTGCTGCGCAACCACCCCGAGCTGAAGGATTCGCAGATCATCCGGCTCGTGGGCACCACCAAGTCGACGATCCAGCAGATCCGCGAGCGCACCCACTGGAACTCGGGCTCGCTCCAGCCGATGGACCCGGTCACCCTCGGCCTGACCACCCAGATCAACCTCGATTTCGAGGTCCAGCGCGCGGCGGCCGACCGCCCGGCCGCGGTGGCGGCCGAGTCCGGCGCCTCGCTGCTGCCGACCGAGGTCTCCACGGCCCGCGACGCCGACGAGCGGGACCACGAGGACGATCACGGCGGCCGCGAGGAGCGGCTCGACGCCGATTCGGTCTTCGCCAAGCTCAAGGGCCGGCACCAGGACGAGGACGACGAGGACTAGGACCAGGACTAGGACCGGCCCCCGCTCCGACCGAGCGGGGGCCGGACCGACCTATTCCGGCAGCGGCCGGCCCCGCGTCTCCGGCATGAACCACGGCACGACGAGGCCGATCACGTAGACGCTCGACAGGGTCAGCGCCGCCGCGGCGACGCCCCCGAAGGCGGTCACGATCTGGCCGGCGATGATCGGGAAGATCCAGGCGATCAGCCGCGCGCCGTTGAAGACCGCGCTCGACGCCGTCGCCCGGACCGCCGGGGTGAACAGCTCCGCGAGGTAGATCGCCATCCACGAGAAGGCGAAGCCCAGGGTGAAGAACCCGTTCAGGAAGGCGAGCGCCATGAACGGCACCAGCCCGCCGGTCCAGAGGTAGCAGGCGAGCGACGTGGCGATGCAGCCGGCATAGGTCACGAGCAGGAAGGCGCGGCGCCCGATCGCGTCGGCCACGAAGCCCGAGATCACGTAGGCGGTGATCGCCCCAATATTGTAGACGATGCCCATGCGCGGGCCCCAGACATTGGCCGGCGCGCCCGCGGCCTTGGCGAGCCCCTCCGTGTAGACCGGCAGCCAGGACGAGACCGCCCACCAGCCCACCGTGGTGACGAAGGACAGGAGCGTGGCGAGGAGGACCCGCCGCCGGCTCTCGGGCTCGCGGAAGATCTCCGTCAGGGAGAACGGGCGCCGCGCGCTCCGCGGGGCCCGGTCCGCGTCCTCCGCGGTGGCCGCCCAGCGCTGCGCCTTGAGCGCCCGCATCCACTGCTCGGATTCCTCCAGCGCCCGGCGCAGGTACAGGCACACGAAGGCCGGCAGCGCGCCCAGCGCGAACAGGATCCGCCAGGATTCCGCGCCCAGGGGCTCGGTGGCGGCGAGCACGGCCCACACGATGGCGGCGAGCACCGCGCCGCCGCCGAAGCCCGATTGCAGGAAGCCGCA
The DNA here is from genome assembly GCF_900112625.1 of Methylobacterium sp. 13MFTsu3.1M2. Classification (NCBI taxonomy): domain Bacteria; kingdom Pseudomonadati; phylum Pseudomonadota; class Alphaproteobacteria; order Hyphomicrobiales; family Methylobacteriaceae; genus Methylobacterium; species Methylobacterium sp. 13MFTsu3.1M2. Next base: position 173,765 of record NZ_FOMM01000011.1, on the reverse strand, counting down.
GCCCTTCGGGCGGGCCCGGTTCGGCCAGGTCTCGGCCACGAGGGCGATGCCGGTGGACCATTCCGAGCCGATGGCGAGCCCGGTGATGAAGCGCAGGACGGCGAGCTGCGTGAAGCTCTCCGCGAAGGCGGTGAGCCCCGTGAACAGCGCGTAGCCCAGGATCGACACCATCATCATGCGCTTGCGGCCGATGTAGTCGGCCGCGATCCCGCCGATCAGGCCGCCGATCCCCCAGCCGAGCAGCGTGATGCCGATGGCGAGGCCCACGTAGAAGGCCGGCGCCTGGGCCTGCTCGGGGGTGAGGATCGAGGCCAGCGCCGGGCGCAGGGCGTAGACCAGGGCCACCGCCTCGTAGCCGTCGAAGATCCAGCCGAGATAGCTGCCCCACAGGATCCGCCAGTGGCGCCGGGTGAGACCCGCGTGCCACGGTGCGCCGGCCGCCTCGCGCATGCCCACGTCGCCCGCGTCCATCGCCCGCTCCTCCCGCCCGGGACGCGTCTGCGGCGCCCGCCCCGCCCTGATAGGTCGGTTGTGGCATCGGGTCGACCATATCCGGGCGGCCGATCCGGCGCCCCGGCGATCACGATCGCATCACGCCTTCACTGCGCAGCTTCACTGCGCACCTTGCACTGCGCACCTTGCACTGGGCACCTTCTGCGCGCCCGCGGCGTTCGGCCTAGCGCGCGGCGTCGAAGGCGGCGAGGAAGGCCGCGAGGTTGTCCGGCAGGGCCGCGCAGAGGTAGCCGCCCTCCTGGACCAGCGCCGTGGGCAGCCCGGCCCGGGCGATCCGCTCCGCCGCCCCGACGAAGCCCCCCCGGGAGACCGCGAGGGCGCCGATCGGGTCGTCCGCGGCGGCGTCGAGGCCGAGCGCCACCACGAGCGCCCGGGGCCGGTGCGCGGCGATCAGTGCGAGGCCCGCCTCGACGGCCTCGAGCCAGGGCGCGTCCCCCGAGCCCGGCGGCAGCGGCAGGTTGCGGTTGAACCCCGCCCCCGCCCCGGCGCCGGTCTCGTCGGCGTAGCCGGCGAAGAACGGGAAGTAGTCGGACGGGTCGGCGTGGACCGAGACGGTCAGCACGTCGGCGCGGGCGTAGAAGATCCCCTGCGTGCCGTTGCCGTGATGGACGTCGATGTCGAGGATCGCCACCGGGCCGCCGGTCGCGGCGCGCATCCGCTCGGCCGCGATGGCGCTGTTGTTGAGGAAGCAGAAGCCGCCGGCGGAATCCGCGTAGGCGTGGTGGCCGGGCGGGCGGCACAGGGCGTAGGCGTGCCCCGCCGCCAGCGCAGCGTCGGCGGCCGCGACCGCGCACTGCGCCGATCCGTAGACCGCCGCCCAGGTGCCGGCGCGGATCGGCGTCGAGGTGTCGGCGGTGTAGAGGCCCAGGCGCCCGAGGAGGCCGGCGGGCTTCCGGTGCATCTGCGGCCGGGCGAAGGCCCCGGTCAGGATCTCGTCGCCGATGTCGGGGATCTCGCCCCGGCGCGCCCAGGCCTCGGCCAGGAACGCCACGTAGTCCGGATCGTGCACCGCCCGGATCGGCTCGAGGCCGTGATCGGCCGGCTCGGCGAGGTCGTGGCCGCCCCGCAGCGCCGCGTCCCGCAGGATCGTGTAGCGGGCCGCCTGCTCGGGATGCGGGATCGGTGCCCCGCGCCGCATGTAGCGTTCGGGATCGTGCCGGCTCGAATCGGGCGTGTGGACGATGCGCATGCCGGCAGGTTAGGGCGCGCCGGGATGCGCGTCATCCGCCCGGGACGGAGTCGGATGAGACGGGCTCAGATGAGGTAGACGGTGCCGTCCGCGCGGAACACCTTCGGGCAGTTCGCCCCGTCCACGAGGCGCTGGGCATCCTCCAGGGAGATCCCGTGCGCCAGGGCGATCTGCGGCAGCGTCTTCCAGGTCGGGGTCATGGTCCGGCTCCGTCCGCGATCCGTGCGGGTCGGGGATCAACGGCGCAGACGCGTCCGGGTTCGCCGACGGTGCCGGGGACGGTACCAGGAGCGTGTCGAGGGCGTCGGCGCACCACCCCGTCGGTACGGGCGCCGCGGGGGCGACCTCGCGGAGCAGGGTCGGGACCCGCGCCCAGGGTTCCGTGACCGGCCCGGCACTCGGCCGCACCGCCGACCGGTTCTGGCCGCCGGCCACGCGGATGTCCGCGAAGCGCGCGCAGAACGCCGCCACGCAGGCCGGGTCGAAATGGCGGCCGCTCTCGGCGCGGATGCAGTCCAGGGCGGCGTCGAAGGACATCGCGTCCTTGTAGGGCCGCGCCGTGGTCAGGGCGTCGAACACGTCCGCCACCGCGACGATCCGGGCCGACAGGGGAATGGCGGCGCCCGCGAGCCCGTGCGGGTAGCCGCCGCCGTCCCATTTCTCGTGATGATACTCCGCGATCTCCGCGGCCAGCCGGATCAGCTCGGAGGCGCTGCCGCCCAGGATGCGCCGTCCGATCGCCGGATGCGTCTTGACGAGGTCGAACTCGTCCCGGTCGAGCCGTCCGGGCTTCAGCAGGACGCCGTCCGGGATGCCGACCTTGCCGACGTCGTGCAGCGGCGCCGCGAGGTAGAGGTTGCGGCAGACCTCCGGCGCCAGCCCGAGCCCCTCGGCCACGATCTGGCTGTAGCGGGCCACCCGCCACGTGTGATCGCCGGTGTCGTTGTCGCGGTACTCGACCGCGAGCGCGAGGCGGAAGATGATCTCCTCCTCGCGCTCGCGCATGTGGCGCAGGGCGGCCTCGACCTCGCCGTCGAGCCAGGCCGCCTGCTCGGCCAGCCGCCGCACCGCCCGGGCGAGCCGGATCATGTTGCGCAGGCGGACGGTGAGCTCGACGCCCCGCATGGACTTGTCGAGGAAATCGGTCGCCCCCGCCTCCAGGGCGGCGAGCCGCACCGCGTCCGAGATGTCGCTGGTGACCATCACGATGGGCACCTGCGCGTAGTGCGGGATGGTCCGCATCTCCCGGATGAAGGCGATCCCGTCGATGTCGGGCATGTGGCAGTCGACCAGGACGAGGTCGAAGGCCCGCGTCCGCGCCTCGACCATCGCGGCGACCGGGTCGCCGTGATCGGTGACGGACACGTCCGGCTTGGCCTCCAGCAGGAGGCGCAGCCGCATCCGCATGGTGGCGCTGTCGTCGACGAGGAGCGCGTCCATCAGCGGCTCCCGGGCCGGCGCAGGCGATCCCGGGGCGGCCGCTGGACCGGGTATGTCGACACAGGAACCATCGCCGCGACGCCTCGCAAGACTGTCGAGCAGCATTGAAGGATGCGGCATTAACGGGCGGTAAATCGTCGTTCTCGGCTATATTGAGGAGATTTACTTTACTCGGAGCCTTGGCGGGTGCGAATTCGGGTCTTCGTTTGTCGGAGACCGGTGGGGCCGCGGCGATCGACCCGCGGAGAGTTGGCTTCGCCCGCTCCGGGGCGCCTGAGGGATCGGCGTGTCTGTAACCGGGATCGCCGCGGCGGCCCCGGCGCGGCCCCGGGATGGCGGGGTTGACGCGGTCGCCAAGCCCCCCGACGGAGACGCGGATCAGGACGGGTCCCGGGCGGCCCGGGACGCGCCGGCCGGACGGCGCGGCGGGAGGCGCCTTCGCGATGATGCGGTTCGATCTCGTCGATCTCGGCCTGTTCCGGCACGTGGTCGAGGCCGGCTCGATCACCCACGGGGCCACGCGGGCGAACCTCGCCCTGGCGGCCGCCTCGACGCGGATCCGGCTGATGGAGGAATCCCTCGGCGCCGCCCTGCTGACCCGGGGCCGGCAGGGCGTCAGCCCGACCCCGGCCGGGCGCGCGCTCCTCGTCCATGCCCGGGAGGTCCTGGCCGGGGTGGAGCGCCTGCGCGAGGAGATGGCGGCCTTCTCGGGGAGCGCCTTCGGGCAGATCCGGGTGCTGGCCAACACCAACGCGCTCACCGAATTCCTGCCGGAGGCGCTCTCGGCCTTCCTGGCCGATCACCCCGGGATCGGCGTCGAGATCGACGAGCGCACCTCCGAGGAGATCGTCGGGCTGGTGGCCGAGGGGGCGGCCGATCTCGGCATCCTGTCCGGCACGGTGGATACCGGCTCGCTGCGGACCTTCCCGTTCCGGGAGGACCGGTTCGTGCTGGTGGCGGCCCGGGACCATCCCCTGGCCGCGCGCGGGACCATCCCGTTCGCCGAGGTGCTCGGCCACGACCTCGTCGGCCTCGACCGGCGCAGCGCCATCAGCCGCTTCCTCGTCGCCCAGGCGGTGCGCGAGGGGCGACCGATGCGCCTGCGCGTCCAACTCCGGGACTTCGACGCCGTCTGCCGTCTCGTCGAGGCCCGGGTCGGGCTGGCGATCCTGCCCGAGAGCGCCGCCGCCCGCGCCGCGCAGGGCCTCGCCCTCGCGGTGGTGCCCCTCGCCGACGCCTGGGCGCGGCGCGACCTGACCCTGTGCCTGCGCGACCTCGACGGGTTGCCGCCGTTCATCCGGGCCTTCGTGGCGGAGCTGCGCGCCTGAGCGGAACCCGCCCCGCCGCGGACGGGCCCGCGCGCGGCGACGTCAGCGCCACCGCTCGTCCGTGCAGGCCAGCAGGTAGACGACGTGCATGCAGCGCGCCTGGGCGGCCTGCGAGGGCGCGTCGCCCATGCAGGCGCGCATCCCGACGGAGAGCAGGTCGCGATCGACGTCCTGATTTCGCGCGCAGGTGAAGATCGGCTGGAAACCCTCGAACCGGCTCACTTGCCAGAAGATGACCATGACCGCGAGCAGGCAGAACGTGCAGACCAGGATCCGGCTGTCGTAGAACCAGTGCCGCCGTCCGGCATCCGCGGCGTCGCGCGCGCTCATCCCGTCACCAGGCCCGTCACCGGGAGCGCCGATGGGAGCACCGCCCGGATCCCCACCCTTCTCGGCATCGGCTCGCCCTCTCCCTCGCGCCGGATCCCCGGCCGGCCGCCCGGGCCGTCAGTCGATCACCTCAACGATCCGGCGCGACCGCGGGTCGACGAGGACCGGGTGGTCGTTGACGATCGTGTAGCTGTAATCCGGCAGGGCGAACTCCCGCGGGACATCGTAGTACACGATGCCGTCCTCCGGGAGCACCGTGCCGACCCGCACGGGTCCCGCGAGCGCGATGGAGGGGCGGCGCTCGCCGCGGGCGTAGATGCGGAACCGCTCCCGCCGGTCGACGCCGAGGATGCCGTTGGCGGTGCCCACGGCCGCACCGATCGCGCCGCCGACGATCGCCCCGAGAGGGCCCGCCATCTCCTCGCCGCGCGAGGCGCCCTCCTGGGCCCCGCGCTCGAGCCCCTGCGCCCGCGCGTCCGCGGCGAGGCTCAGGAGGGCTATCGGGGGAGCCACCAGGGTGGCGAGGAGCGCGAGGGGCGCCGCGATCCGCATGATGTGTCGTCCTGGTCGGTGGCGTGGATCGGCGGGCCTGCGCCCGGGGGCGCGGGCGCGTCCCGGCCGGAGGCTACGCCGAAAAGGCTGCCGATCGGTTGCCGGTCAGTTGCCGGTCAGTTGCCGCCCGGCGCGGGGCGGCGCGGGGCGGCGCCGGCATTGCCCCGGTCCGCCCATGGGGTAGCCTCCGGCTGATTCCGTCGGAGAGGACAGGGCATGCCGATCGAGACCGTGGAGACCGCCGGCCGCCGCCGGGGCGCCGACCTCCTGGTGGAGGTGCTGCGCTCGGAGGGCGTGCGCTACATCTTCGGCAATCCCGGCACCACCGAGTTGCCGCTCATCGACGCGCTCACCGAGGCGCCGGACATCGCCTACATCCTCGCCCTGCAGGAGGCGACCGCCGTGGCGATGGCGGACGGCTACGCGCAGGGCGCCCGCCGGCCCGCCTTCCTCAACCTGCACACGGCGGGCGGCCTCGGCCACGCCATGGGCGGGCTGGTGAATTCCCAGGTCTCCGGCACGCCGCTGGTGGTCACCGCCGGGCAGCAGGATCTCCGGCACGCCCTGACCGACCCGCTGCTGATGGGCGACCTGGTCGCCATCGCCGACCCGGTGATGAAGTGGGCCCGCGAGGTGACGAGCCCGGACCAGATCCCGATCCTGCTGCGCCGGGCCTTCCACGACGCGGGGGCCGCCCCCTCCGGGCCGGTCTTCCTGTCCCTGCCCATGGACGTGATGGAGGCGCTGTCGGCGGTGCCGGCCGGCGAGACCTCGACCATCGACCAGCGGGCCGTGGCGGGCTCCCTCGACCGCCTCGCGGAGAAGCTCGCCGCCATCGCGCCGGGCCGCCTCGCGCTGATCGCGGGCGACGAGATCGACGCCTCGGACGCCTCGGTGCAGATGGTGGCGCTCGCCGACCTGCTGGCGGCGCCGGTCTACGGCTCGTCCTGGCCGGCCCACATCCCCTTCCCCACCGCGCACCCGCTCTGGGCCGGGAACCTGCCGACCCGGGCCGACGCCATCGCCGACATCCTCGGGCGCTACGACGCGGTGTTCGCGCTCGGCGGCAAGTCGCTGATCACCGTGCTCTACTCGGAGGTCTCGGCGGTGCCGCCGGGGGTGCAGGTGTTCCAGCTCTCGGCGGACGTGCGCGACCTCGGGCGCACCTACGCCACCTGCCTGTCGACGGTGGGCGACATCCGCGCCTCCCTCGACGCCCTGCTGCCGCTGCTCGCGCCCCGCCTCGCCGACCGGGCCGACGCCTTCGCGGGCCTGCGCGCCGGGGCGGTGACCGCCCGGGTCGAGCGCCGGGCGAAGCTCGCCGCCGCCGCCGACGCGGCCTTCGAGGATCCGGTGATCGCGCCGCTGGTCGCCGCCCGGGAGGTGGCCCGCGCGGTCGGGGCCGAGACCACCATCGTGGACGAGGCGCCCGCGACGCTCACCCACCTGCGCACCTTCCTCGACAGCCCCTCGGCGCACCAGTACGCGGCGATGCGCGGCGGCGTGCTCGGCTGGGGCATGCCGGCCGCGGTCGGCTTCTCCCTCGGGCTCGACCGGGCGCCCGTGGTCTGCGTGGTCGGCGACGGGGCCGCGCTGTACTCGCCGCAGGCCCTCTGGACGGCGGCGCACGAGAAGCTGCCGGTCACCTTCGTGGTGATCAACAACGCCGAGTACAACATCCTCAAAACCTTCATGAAGGGCCAGGCGCACTACGCCTCGGTGCGCGCCAACCGCTTCATCGCCATGGACCTCACCGACCCGCGGATCGACTTCCCGGCGCTGGCCGCCTCGATGGGCGTGCCCGCCCGGCGGGTGACCCGGGCGGCCGACATCGCCCCGGCGATCGAGGCCGGGATCCGCTCGGGGGGCGCCAACCTCGTGGAGGTGGTGGTGCGGGCGACCTGAGCGGGGCCGTCGTCAGGGCTGCCGGCGGGGCTCTCACTCCAGTCCCGGCACCGGCACCCCGAAGGCGACTGCCAGCAGCACCATGTTGAGGGCGAGCACCAGGGCGGCCCCCGCCACGGCCGCGGCCTGGGTGAGCTGGCCGTTGGCGAAGGGCCCCATCACGCTGCGGCGCCGGGTGAACACCACCAGGGCCACCATCGGCACCGGCAGGGCGAGCGACAGCACCACCTGCGACAGGACCAGCGCCTGCGTCGGGTCGACGCCGATCGCCACCACCGCGAAGGCCGGCAGCATGGTCACGAGCCGGCGGACGAGGAGCGGGATGCGCCAGCCGGTGAAGCCCTGCATCACCAATTGCCCGGCGAGCGTGCCCACCACCGAGGAGGAGATCCCGGAGGCGAGCAGCGACACCAGGAAGGCCGCCCCCGCGGCGGGCCCGAGGAGCGGCGTCAGCGTGCGGTAGGCCTCGCCTATCTCCGCCACCTCGCTGTGGCCGACGTGGAAGGCGGCCGCCGCCATGATCACCATCGCCATGTTGACGAGGCCCGCCAGCAGCAGCGCCACCACCACCTCGCGGTTCGAGTAGCGGACCAGCAGGCGCCGGTCGGCCTCGGTGCGGGGATTGCCCCGGCCCTGGGTCAGGCCCGAATGCAGGAACAGCGCGTGCGGCATCACGGTGGCGCCGATGATCCCGACCGCGATGGTGAGCGCCTGCGCGTCCGGGATCCGCGGGGTGACGAGGCCCTTGGCGGCCTCGCCCCAGGCCACGGGCGCGATCAGGAGCTCGACCGCGTAGCAGAGGCCGATCGTGCCGACCATCGCGCCGATGGCGATCTCCAGCGGCCGGAAGCCCTCGTGCTCCAGGAGCAGGATCGCGTAGGTGACCACCGCGGTGATCGCCATGCCGGCCATGAGCGGCATGCCGGTGAGCAGCGACAGGCCGATCGCGCCGCCGAGGAACTCCGCGAGGTCGGTCGCCATGGCGGCGACCTCGCTGATGCCCCACAGGGCGAGGCGCACCGGCCGCGTCGTCGCGTCCCGGCAGTGCTCGGCGAGGTTCTTGCCCGTGACGATGCCGAGCTTGGCCGACAGGGCCTGGAACAGCATCGCCGTCAGGTTCGCGAGCAGCACCACCCAGAGCAGGCCGTAGCCGTAGCGGGCGCCGGCCTGGATGTTGGTCGCGAAATTGCCGGGGTCCATGTAGGCGATCGACGCCGTCACGGCGGGGCCGGCGAACAGCAGGAACCGGGCCCGGCCGCCGGGACGGCCGTCGAGGACGTCGCGGATCGCGCCCTCGGTCCGCCGGCTCATCGCCCCGGGCGCGGCGCGCCCGGGGGCCGTCGCGGCGTTCGGCGCCACCATGCTCGAACCCTCTCCTCAAAGATATAGCGGAGGCTATATTCAGGGTTCGCGGCCAGGATTCAAGGGGCTGGCAGCGGCCGCCGGTATCGGCCCCGCGGGACTCCCCTCGAGGTGGCGGTGTTTGCTAGACAGGGGTCGGGGCGGCCCGCGCGGGCCGCGGTGGGGGAGAGCCGATGCAGGAACCGTCCGAGCCGGGCTCGCCCGAGACCGCGCTGGTCGATCCCGAGCGCCACGTGGAGAGCTTCCGCCAGGCCCGCGAGGCCCGGCGCTCGGAACTCGTGGAGGATTACGTCGAGCTGATCGACGACCTGATCGGCGACGGCGGCGAGGCGCGGCAGGTGGACATCGCGGCCCGGCTCGGCGTGGCGCAGCCGACCGTCGCCAAGATGCTGAAGCGCCTGTGCGAGGACGGGTTCGTCCAGCAGCGGCCCTATCGCGGCGTGTTCCTGACCGAGGCCGGCCGCCGGCTCGCCGCCCAGGCCCGGGAGCGCCACCGCATCGTCGAGCGCTTCCTGTGCGCGCTGGGCGTGAGTCCCGAGACCGCGCGGCGGGACGCGGAGGGGATCGAGCACCACGTCAGCGCCGAGACGCTCGCGGCGTTCCGCGCCTTCGCGGAGCGGCACGGGGGGGCGTGAGGCGCCCCTCCGACCGTCGTCGCCTCGCGCCGCTCGCGGAGACGCTCGCAGAGACGGCGTGTCTGCCGCGACCGCCACCCTCACGCCGTCGGCGCCGCCACCTTCTGGCGCAGGCCCAGGATCACCGCCCGGAGCATCTCGGCGCCCGCCGCGCCGGCATCCGGCAGGGTGCCGGTGCGGGAGGCGTAGACCCGCTCGTGCACGAAGGCGAGCTTGGCGATCACCGCGGGTGTCAGCTTGAACGGGTAGAGCGCCGGCTGGCCCATGCTGTGGGACAGCGAGTTGATCGCGTAGGTGAGCGGCAGCCACGCGGCGATCAGCCGGTCGAGGTCGGCCGTGTTGTACGGGTCGAAGTCGATCACTGTCGGCGCCTGCGGCCCGGAAGGCCCCCGCTGGCGCAGGCGCGGGCGCACGTGCAGCTCGAAGGTCGAGGCGGTCTCCACCGTGTCGACGATGTGCAGGTAGTGCGCGAAGGTCTCGGCGAAATCCTCCCACGGATGGGCCGTGGCGTAGGCCGAGACGTAGGCCTCGTCCCAGTCGGCGGGGGCGCCCCTCGCGTAGTGGTCCTGCAGCGCCTGGACGTAGTCGCGGCGCTCGTCGCCGAACAGCGCCCGGAAGGCGTCCCAGTCGGGGCTGTTCAGCACCAGCAGGTACCAGAAGTAATGCCCGATCTCGTGCCGGAAATGGCCGAGCAGCGTGCGGTAATGCTCTCCGAACAGGATCCGGCGGCGCTCCCGCTCGACGTCGTCGGCCTCGGCGATGTTCATGGTGATCAGGCCGTTGATGTGGCCCGTCAGCACCGGCGGCCCGCCGGAGACGCTCTCGGACGGGTCGACCAGGAAGTCGAAGGCCAGCCCGTCCGTGTACTGGGCGCGGGTGGCGAGCGGCAGTTCCAGGCGCAGCAGCGAGTAGAACAGCCGGTGCTTGGCCGCCTCGATCTGGCGCCAGCGGGCGAGGTTCCAAGGCTGCGACAGGTCCGGCACCACGCGGTTGTGGCGGCAGGCGGTGCAGTAGATGTCGGGGCTGTCCTCCGGCACCAGCCAGTTGCAGGCCTGCGCGAGGGCGTTGTTGCACAGCCGGTAGCGCCGGCCGGGATCCGCGTAGGCGTGGAAGATCTGCGCGCCGCCCATCAGCGGGTGGGCCGAGAGCCCCTGCGGCTCCAGCGCCGAGACCTCGTGGACCGCGCAGGCGTAGCCCAGCGGCCGCGCGCAGCTCTCGCAGGCGGTCGCCTCGAAGGTGACCGGCTGGTCGCAGGCCTGGCACTGGAAGATCTTCATCGCGCGGTCCCGGGCCGGCGGCCGGCCCACCTGCCGGTCAAGCGGGGCCGGGCGGCAAAGTTCCTGCCAGCGGCCCGGACGGCCGGGCGACGCACGGAAATTGCTTGTTGCGCGATCCGTGTCGCATAACCGTGCGGTGGGCGCCGGCGCCAGGGACCGGCAGCGCGACCGCGTTCGATCCTTTCGACGGAGCCATCGTGTCGATCAGAGCCGCCCTGCACCACGTCACGCATTACCGCTACGACCGGCCGATCAGCCTGGGGCCCCAGGTGATCCGCCTGCGCCCGGCCCCCCACGCCCGTACCAAGGTCCCGGCCTACGCGCTCACGGTGACGCCCGCCAACCACTTCCTGAACTGGCAGCAGGATCCGAGCGGCAACTGGCTCGCCCGCCTGGTCTTCCCCGAGAAGACCGACGAGCTGAGGATCGAGGTCGACCTCACCGCCGACATGGCGGTGATCAACCCGTTCGACTTCTTCGTGGAGGATTACGCCCAGGTCCGGCCCTTCGCGTACGACCCCGCCCTCGCCGGGGAGCTGGCCCCGTATCTCACGCCCGTCGACGCGGATTGTCCCGAGATGGAGGCGCTGCTGGCCCGTCTCCCGGAGGAGACCAGCACGGTCCAGTTCCTGGTGGCGCTGAACGGCCTGATCGCCCGGGAGACCGCCTACGGCGTCCGCATGGAGCCGGGCGTGCAGACCCCCGCCGAGACCCTGCGGCTGAAGAGCGGCTCCTGCCGCGACTCGGCGTGGCTGCTCGTGCAGGTGCTGCGCCGGATCGGCCTCGCCGCCCGGTTCGTCTCCGGCTACCTGATCCAGCTCGTGCCCGACACGACCGCGGTCGACGGGCCGACCGGCGCGTCGGCGGACTTCACCGACCTGCACGCCTGGGCCGAGGTCTACCTGCCGGGCGCCGGCTGGGTCGGCATGGACGCCACGTCGGGCCTGCTCACCGGCGAGGGCCACATCCCGCTCGCCGCGACGCCGCACTACCACTCCGCCGCGCCGATCTCGGGGGCGATGGAGCCGGCCGAGACCACCTTCGACTTCGCGATGACGATCACCCGCGTCGCCGAGACGCCACGGATCACCAAGCCGTTCTCGGAGGACGTCTGGGCCGCCATGGACGCGCTGGGCGAGCGGGTCGACGCCGACCTCGCCGCGCAGGACGTGCGGCTGACCATGGGCGGCGAGCCGACCTTCGTGTCGGTGGACGATTTCGAATCGCCCGAGTGGAACATCGCGGCCGTCGGCCCGACCAAGCGCGGGCTCGCCGACCAGCTGATCCGGCGCCTGCGTGACCGGTTCGGCCCGGGGGGGCTGCTCCATTACGGTCAGGGCAAGTGGTATCCCGGCGAGAGCCTGCCCCGCTGGGCCTTCGCGCTCTACTGGCGCAAGGACGGCAAGCCGATCTGGCAGAATCCGGACCTGATCGCCCCGGAGATGATCGTGGGCGAGGAAGGCCAGGCCACCATCGCGCAGGCCGAAGCGCTCGCCGACGCGCTGGCCCGCCGCCTCGGCCTCGCCGACTACGTCTTCCCGGCCTTCGAGGACGGGGAGCTCTGGGAGCGGAAGACCGCGGAGCTGCCGGTCAACGTCACGCCGGCCGACGCCAAGTCGGGCTCGGTGGAGTTCGACGCCCGGATCAGGCGGGTCTACGCGCGGGGCCTCGGGGAGGCGGCCGGCTACGTCCTGCCGCTGGCGAGCCTGCCCACCGGCAAGGGCGGCGAGCCCGACCGCGTCTGGATCTCGGAGAAGTGGGACTTCCGGCGCGGCGCCGCCTTCCTGGTGCCGGGGGACTCGCCCGTGGGCTTCCGCCTGCCGCTGTCGTCCCTGCCCTACGTGCCGCCGGAGCACTACCCCTACTACCAGCCGCAGGACCCGCTGGAGCCCCGCGCCGCCCTCCCCAACGGTCATCAAGGCGCCACGGTGGTCAACGGCGCCGGCGTCACCGGCGTGGCGGTGCGCACGGCCCTGTCGTTCGAGCCCCGGGACGGGGTGGTGCGGGTGTTCATGCCGCCGGTGCAGCGCGCCGACGAGTATCTGGAGCTCGCCGGCCACCTGGAGGCGGCCGCCGCCGCGCTGAAGCTGCCGATCCACCTCGAGGGCTACGAGCCGCCCTACGACCCGCGGATCGGCGTCATCAAGGTGACGCCCGATCCCGGCGTGATCGAGGTGAACGTCCACCCGGCCGCCTCGTGGCGGGAGGCGGTCGCCATCACCACCGACCTCTACGCCGAGGCCCGCCAGACCCGGCTCGGCGCGGAGAAATTCATGACCGACGGGCGCCACACCGGCACCGGCGGCGGCAACCACGTGGTCATGGGCGGCGTCACGCCGGACGATTCCCCGTTCCTGCGCCGGCCCGACCTGCTCAAGAGCCTCGTGCTCTACTGGCAGCGCCACCCCGCGCTCTCGTACCTGTTCTCGGGCCTCTATATCGGGCCCACGAGCCAGGCGCCGCGCATGGACGAGGCCCGCCACGACGGGCTCTACGAGCTGGAGATCGCGCTGGCCCAGGTGCCGGCCCCGGACGCGCCCAACATCCCGCGCTGGCTCGTCGACCGGATCTTCCGCAACATCCTCGTCGACGTCACCGGCAACACCCACCGGGCCGAGATCTGCATCGACAAGCTGTACTCGCCGGACGGCCCGACCGGGCGCCTCGGCCTCCTGGAGTTCCGCGCCTTCGAGATGCCGCCGGACGCGCGGATGAGCCTCGCGCAGCAGCTCCTGCTCCGCGCCCTCGTGGCGTGGCTGTGGCGCGAGCCGCAGACCGGCGGCTGTGTCCGCTGGGGCACGAACCTCCACGATCGGTTCATGCTGCCGCATTTCCTCTGGTCCGACTTCCTCGCGGTGCTGGAGGATCTCCGGGCGGCGGGGTACGATTTCGATCCGGTCGCCTTCGAGGCGCAGGCCCTGTTCCGGTTCCCGGTCTTCGGCACGGTCGAGCAGGGCGGGGTCCGGATGGAACTCCGCCAGGCGCTGGAGCCCTGGCACGTGATGGGCGAGGAAGGGACCAGCGGGGGCACCGTGCGCTTCGTGGACAGCTCAGTCGAGCGGCTGCAGGTCAGGGTCGAGGGCTTCGTGCCCGAGCGGCACGTCATCGCCTGCAACGGCCGCCGCCTGCCCATGACCTCCACCGGCCGCGGCGGCGAGGCCGTGGCGGGCCTGCGCTTCAAGGCGTGGCAGCCGGCCTCCTCCCTGCACCCGACGATCCCCGCGCACTCGCCGCTGACCTTCGACATCCTCGACGCCTGGAGCGGCCGCTCCCTCGGCGGCTGCCGCTACCACGTCGCCCATCCGGGCGGGCGCAACTACGAGACCCACCCGGTCAACGCCTACGAGGCGGAGGGGCGGCGCCTCGCCCGCTTCCAGCCGAACGGCCACACGCCGGGCCGGATGGAGATGCCCCGCCCGGAATCGAGCGCCGAGTTCCCGCTGACCCTCGACCTGCGGACGCCGGCCCCGCAATGACCCGCGATGTTCGGACATCCGGGGCGGACACCGGCGCGGTCGACAGAGCGCGACGCGCCCCCGCCCCCGCTCCCGTGCGGGAGAGGGACCCGCGCTCCGCTCTGCGGCCGCGTCGTCGTCCACGCTGCGTGGATCCGCGAGCCGCGATGACCCGGGATCCGTGATGGAGGCGGCGCTCGCGGGCAGCCGCGGCCGGGCCGAGCGGCCGGAGGGCGCGCGCGAGCGCGTCGCCCGCTGGAGCGCGGGCTACCGCCCCGCCCCCGGCCGGCCGGACGAGTTCCTGGGCCCCGACGGCGCGCCCCGCGGGGCATGGCCGCGCCTGCTCGACCGTCTCGGCGGCCTCACCGAGCCGGAGATCATGGCCCGGTTCGTCGCGGCGGAGCGGCACATCCGGGACGCGGGCATCTCGTTCCGCATCGCCGGCGACCAGCGCGAGCACCCCTGGCCGCTGGGCTGCCTGCCCCTGGTGATCGAGGGGCCGGAATGGGCGGCGCTGAGTGCCGGCATCGTCCAGCGCGCGGAGCTGATGGAGGCGATCCTCGCCGACGCCTACGGCGAGGGCCGGCTGGTCGCCGAGGGGCTCCTCCCCGCCGCGATCGTGGCCGGCACGCCCGAGTTCCTGCACCCGCTCCACGGGGTCGCGCCCCCCGGCGGCCACTACCTCAAGCTCTACGCGGCCGATCTCGGCCGGGGACCGGACGGGCGCTGGCAGGTGCTCGCCGACCGGACCCAGGCGCCCTCGGGCCTCGGCTGGGCGCTGGAGAACCGCATGGTCCTGGCCCGGACCTTCCCGGACTTCTTCCAGGACCTCCACGTCGAGCGCCTGCCGGCCTTCTTCCAGGCGTTCCGCGACGGGCTGGCGCTGGGGGCGGAGCGCGCCGACCCGCGCATCTGCCTGCTGACCTCCGGCCCCTACAGCAGCACCTACGTCGAGCAGGCGGCGCTCGCCCGCTACCTCGGCCTGATGCTGGTGGAGGGCGACGACCTCGTCATGCGCGACGGGCGCCTGCACGTGCGCACCGTCTCGGGCCTGAAGCGGGCCGACGCCCTGTGGCGGCGGATCGACGCCGACTTCCTCGACCCCCTGGAGCTGAACCCGGCCTCGCGCCTCGGCGTGCCCGGCATCCTCGACGCCCTGCGCAACGGCTCCCTGGTGATGGCCAACATGCCGGGCGCGGGGCTCGTCGAGTCGGCCGCCCTCGCCCCCTATCTCGACGGCATCGCCCGGCGCGTCCTCGGTGAGCCCCTGCGGCTCGGCCACCCGCGCACGTGGTGGTGCGGCGACCTCGAGGGCCTGGCGCACGCGCGGGCCAACCTCGACAGCCTGACCCTGCGCCCGGCCGCCACGCCCCAGCGCGGGGCGGGGCGCGACGCGATCCTGGCCGGCCCGGTCCTGGCGGCGGAGCGCGAGCGGGTCGTGGCGGCCCTGCGCGACCGGCCCTTCGACTACGTCGCCCAGGAGGCGGCGCCGCTCTCGACGATGCCGGGCTGGGAGCGCGGCCCGGACGGCCTGTTCCTGACGCCCCGCCCCTTCGTGGTCCGCGTCTTCGCCGCGCGGACGCCCCTCGGCTGGCAGGTCATGCCCGGCGGCTTCTGCCGGGTCTCGGAGCGCGAGGACGTCGACCCGATCGAGCTGCGGCTCGGCATCCGCTCCGCCGACGTCTGGGTCCTGTCCGAGGAGCCGGTCGCCGCGCCCCTGATCGGCACGCAGGCGGCGCCGCGGGTGCGGCGGGTCGGCGGGCACCTCCCCGCCCGGGCGGCCGACGGCCTGTTCTGGCTCGGCCGCTACCTGGAGCGCGGCGAGGCGGTGATCCGGCTGGTGCTCGCCCACCTGCGCAGCGTCGGCGACGCCGTCGGGACCGACATCTCGGGCGCCCTCGACACGCCGGCGGCCCTGGCGCTCCGGGCCCTGCTGCACGAGTGGGGCGCCATCGGTGCGGCCGACCTGCCCACCGCCCGCCTCGCCCAGGAGGCGCTGGCCGGGCGCGACCGGCCGGGCTCGGCCCGGTCCCACGTCATCGCGGCCCGCCGCAACGCCGCCGCGCTCCGCGCCCGCCTGTCGGGCGAGGCGTGGCGGGTGCTCGCCGACCTGAACGAGTTCCTGTCCCTCAACACCGAGCGGGCCTTCACCGAGTCGCAGCTCGCGGGCCGGGCCGAGCGGGCCCTGAGCCAGCTCGCGGCGCTCGCCGGCCTCACCCACGAGAACATGAGCCGCGCCGAGGGCTGGCACTTCATCGAGCTCGGGCGGCGGATCGAGCGGGCGATCAACACCGGCGCCTTCGCGCTGGCCTTCGCCAACGACGAGGCGACCCCCGGCTGCCTCGGGGTGATACTGTCCCTGTGCGATTCGCAGATCAGCTACGGGCGGCGCTACCTGCAGGGGGCGGCCCTCGACCCCGTGCGCGACATGGTGCTGCTCGACCCCTACAACCCGCGCTCGATCGCCTTCCAGGCGGAGGCGATCACCCGGCACCTCGCCGACCTGCCGGCGCTCGCCGCGGACGGGATCCCCGAGCCCCATTGCCGCCTCGCGACCCGGATCCTGGCGGAGCTGCGCAGCGGCGAGGCCGCGGATTTCGACGCCGTGCGCCTGACCGCGCTCGCGACCGACCTCGAGCGCCTCGCCGACGGCATCGCGGCCCGCTACTTCCCCACCGGGCCGAACGCGCTGCGCCCCGAGAAGCTGACGGGGCTGGCTTGATGCTGTGTGTCCTTGACGCTGCCGCCTCAAGGACGATCCGCAGCACGGGCTGCGGCGCGCCTTCGCGCTTGCCGGCGACCGCAGGCGACGGACGTCGCGATGGGCGGTGGCCGGGATGATCTACACGCTGCGCCACCGCACCGCCTACCGCTACGGCCGGCCGGTGCACTTCGCCCGCTGCACCCTGCGGCTCAAGCCGCAGGATTGCGAGGGCCAGAGCGTGCTGGCGAGCGCGGTCACGATCGACCCGAGCCCCGCCCGCGCGGTGATGCGGAGCGACTATCTCGGGATCGACGCGGTGGCGATCACCCTGGAGACGCCCCACACCACCTTCAGCGTCGAGGCGCTCTCCACCGTGCGGGTCGAGCGCCCGGCCCCGCCGCCGCCCGAATCCGGGATGGCCTGGGAGCGGGTCCGCGACGCCGTTCTCGCCGGGCGCGACCTCGGCGGCCGGGCGCCGGTGCATTTCCTGTTCCCGAGCGGCCGGGTGCCGCTGCTGCCCGCGATCACCGACTACGCGCGGCCGAGCTTCGCCGCCGGCCGCAGCGCCTACGGGGCGGCCCACGACCTGATGCTGCGGATCGGCCGGGATTTCCGCTTCGATTCCAAGGCCACCACCGTCTCGACGCCGCTCGCCGACTCCTTCGCGCTCCGGGCCGGGGTCTGCCAGGACTTCGCCCACGTGATGATCGCGGCCCTGCGCGGCATGGGCCTGCCCGCGGCCTATGTCAGCGGCTACCTGCGCACGGTGCCGCCGCCCGGCCGGCCGCGCCTGCGCGGGGCGGATGCGAGCCACGCCTGGGTGGCGGTCTGGTGCGGCGCCGGCTGGCTCGGCCTCGACCCGACCAACGGCGTCGCGGTGCGGGACGACCACATCGTGGTGGCCCGCGGCCGCGATTACGGCGACGTGGCGCCGGTCGACGGCATCGTCAGCGGCTCGGGCAAGCAGCGCCTCAAGGTCGAGGTCGACGTCATCCCCGACACCGAGACGCGGGATCTCGCGCTGGTGGGGTGAGGTGACGCTCCGTCATCGCGAGCGCAGCGAAGCGACCCAGGGCGGCGCGACATCCCCGAAGGTGGCGCGACACCGGATCGCTCCGCTCCGCCCGCAAGGACGGGGATGTCGCGGACGCCACCCTCACCACATCGACTTGGCCGCCCGCTCCGGCCATTCCGCGTCGTAGCGCTGGCCGCCGATCTCGCCCGCGGTCAGCGCCGCCAGGATCGCCCCCGGCGTCGGCAGGCTTCCCGGGTCGACGCGGGCTTCCGGATCCCACAGCCCGGCCCGGATGATCGCCCGGGCGCACTGGAAGTACACTTCCGCGACGGTGATCACGAGGGCGGTGCGCGGCGCGTGGCCGTCGACCCGGAACGAGGCGAGCAGGTCCGGGTCGGCCGAGATCACCGCCCGGCCGTTCACCCGCAGCGTCGTGCCGGAGCCCGGGATCAGGAACAGCAGCGCCACCCGCGGGTCGCGCACGACGTTGCGGAGCGAGTCGATCCGGTTGTTGCCCCGCCGGTCGGGCAGGATCAGCGTGCGCGGGTCGGCGACCCGCACGAAGCCCGGCCGGTCCCCGCGCGGGCTGCAATCGAGCCCCTCAGGGCCGGCGGTCGCCAGCACCGCGAAGGGCGAGGCCGCGATCAGCGCCGCGTAGTCCGGCGTGATCGCGGCCGCCACCTTCACCGTCGAGGCGGGCGCCAGGGGCGCGCTGTAGAGCGCCTCCAGCGCGGCGAGATCGTCGACGATCATCGCGCCCTCACGCGACCGGGGCGGCCTTGCCGGCCGCGAAGGCTTCGTGCTCGGCGACCAGCGCCCCCGACAGCGCCGAGGCGATCAGGCCCCGGGTCTCGTCGACGCCGTAGAGGGCCACGAAGGAGCCGAACCGGGGTCCGCGCGCCTCGCCGAACAGCACGTTGTAGAGGCTCGTGAACCACGCCTGCGACACGCCGGGCCGCCCGTCCGGGCTCTTGGCCTTGCCGGACGTGTCGGGGAAGTGGCGCCGGCCGACCTCGTAGACCGCCGCCTGCAGGGCCTCGGGATCGGTGGAGCCGGCATGCTCGGCCAGCGTCTCCGACAGGTCCTCCAGGGCCGCCCGCTCCTCGGGCGTCGGCGCCCGGTAGGTCTTGGCCGGCCGCACGAAGTCCGAGAAGTACTTCAGGGCGTGCTTCACCAGCCGGTCGAGGCCCGGATGGGTCTCCGGCCCGGTCCGCGGCGCGTAGCGGCGGATGAAGCCCCACAGCACCGCCGGATCCTCGGTGTTGGCGACCGCCGCGAGGTTGAGCAGCATCGCGAAGGTCAGGCTCGCGCCCTCGACCCGCTCGGGCTCCGGCGGGGTGCCGGCGTGGAGGTGCCAGACCGGGTTGCCCAGCCGCAGCTTCGCGTCCTGGCCGGCGTAGCGGTCGAGGAAGCCGATATACTCGTCGACGTGCCGGGGGATCACGTCGAAGAACAGGCGCTTGGCCTCGCGCGGCTTGTTGTACATGAACAGGGCGAGCGATTCCGGCGTGCCGTAGGTGAGCCACGCGTCGATCGTCAGGCCGTTGCCCTTCGACTTGGAGATCTTCTGGCCCTTCTCGTCGAGGAACAGCTCGTAGTTGAAGCCCTCCGGCGGCTCGCCGCCGAGCGCCCGGGCGATCTTGCCTGAGAGCTTCACCGAGTCGATCAGGTCCTTGCCGGCCATCTCGTAATCGACGCCGAGCGCCACCCAGCGCATCGCCCAGTCGGGCTTCCACTGCAGCTTGGCGTGGCCGCCGGTCACCGGAGTCTCGTAGCGCTCGCCCGTGGCGGGATCGCGCCACACGATCGTGCCGCTCTCCGCCCTCACCTCGTCGATCGGCACCTGCATCACGTGGCCGGTGACCGGGTGGAGCGGCAGGAACGGCGAGTAGCTCGCCGAGCGCTCGGCCCGCAGCGACGGCAGCATGATCTCCATCACGGAATCGTAGCGCTCCAGCACGCGCAGCAGCGTCGCGTCGAACACGCCCGCGCGGTAGCACTCGGTCGCCGAGCGGAACTCGTAACTGAAGCCGAAGGCGTCGAGGAAGCGGCGCAGCTCGGCGTTGTTGTGCGCGCCGAAGCTGTCGTGGGTGCCGAACGGGTCCGGCACGCGGGTGAGCGGCTGGTTGAGGTGCGCGGCCAGCATCTCCCGGTTCGGGACGTTGTCGGGAACCTTGCGCAGCCCGTCCATGTCGTCCGAGAAGGCGATCAGCCGGGTCGGCACCGCGTCGCGGGTAAGCACCCGGAAGGCGTGGCGCACCATGGAGGTGCGGGCGACCTCGCCGAACGTGCCGATATGCGGCAGGCCCGACGGGCCGTAGCCGGTCTCGAACAGCACCTCGGTCTTGCCGGATTTCTCCAGCCGCGCCACGAGCTTGCGCGCCTCCTCGAAGGGCCAGGCGGCGGCGTTGGCGGCGGCCTCGATCACGTCGGCGTCGAGGGTCAGGGCTGGGGGAGCGGCGGGCATGTCGTTGGAGACGATCTTCAGGGCTGAACGCGTTGGGGAGCGCGCACCCTAGAGCGGTTCGCATCGGAGCGGAACGCCCGGAGGTGCAATGCGGGGTTCCATCGCGGGCTCGCGCGTGAGGCCAGTGCGTGCGGCCTATGACAGCGTGGGCCGGTTTCGGGTTGGCAGACGCACGCCCGATCCGCTCGGCTTCCTGCGCGTGCCAGGCCGAGTCGCGAATCCCGGATCTCCGAATCTCGCCCTCATCCTGAGGTGCCGCAGCGCAGCGGAGGCCTCGAAGGAGCCCTCCAGTGACCGCTGCGCTGGCTGGAGCTCTCCTGCGAGGCCGCTGCGCGGCACCTCAGGATGAGGGCGAGGAGGGGAAGTCCCGAGTCGAACAGGCTCTCGGCGCCGAACCTTGGCCCAGATGGCGCGGATCTCCGCATCGGTGGCGCGATCGCCGCGCGCCTCGGCGGCCCCGGATTCGTCGAGTTCCGCCTCTTCCTCCGGGGTGAACCGGTAAACCGGGGCCTCGTCCCCCGCGAAGGCCAGCATGAGCCGCGCGCTCTCGTCCTGAAGGTCCGGGGACGGGTCGCGCCTTCGCCACCGCCTGCTCGAGCAGATCCGCCACGGTGCCGTCCGCGTGCCGTCCGACAACCGAAGCCCGGCAGCAGGATCCCCATTCCTGGTGGCGACGAAAGCCCTCAGAACGGGCTGACGGGGAAGAACCGCAGGTACAGCTCGGTGTACTTGCCGTCGTCCCAGACCCGCTGGAGCGCGTCGTCCAGCGCCCGGGAGAGGGCGGCGTCCTCCTGGCGGGTGATCAGGCCGATCCCCTCCCCGAAATAGCGGTTCTCGAGGTAGTCGCCGCCGGTGAGCGCGCAGCAACTCTCCGCGTCCTGGCCGCCGACGAACAGGGCGAGGTTGAGGCCGTCGGCGAACAGGTAGTCGATCTCGCCGCGCTTGAGCGCGCTCTCGGCCGCCGTGAGATCGGTGAAGTCCTTCGGTACGGCCTTCGGGAAGAACGCCTTGAGGTAGGCCGCGTGGGCGCTGCCGGCGATGACCCCGACGCTGCGGCCGGCGAGCGCCGCCGCGGAGGGGACCGGCAGGCCCTTGTCGGCCCGGGCCGCGAAGCGCGCCGGCCAGCGGAAATACGGCCGCGTCGCCAGGAATCGCGACCGCAGGGACGCGGTCAGCGGGATGGCGGCCGCGACCACGTCGCCCTGCTTGCCGTCGAGGGCGTCGAGCAGGGTGTCGAAGCGGCGCGCCTGCACCGTGCAGGTGATCGTCAGCTTCTCGCAGACCGCCCGGGCGAGCTCGACCACGAAGCCCGTCGGGTTGCCGTCGGGGCCGGCGAAGTGCAGCGGCGGGAACTCGTCGTCCGTGAGGAAGCGGACCGCCCGGCCGGTCTGCGGCGCCTCCACGCGCTCGCCCCGGCTGCGCGGGTTCCAGAAATCCGGGATCGTGACGGCGGGGGTGGCGGTGACGCCCGTGGCCGGCGCGGCCGGGGGCGCCGCGGCGGCGGCCGGCCCCGCGAGGAGCGCCGCGACCGCGGCCGCCGCGATCCGGGATGGGATGGCTGTCCTATCGCCTCTTGACGACGGGGACGGGGCGGTGCTCCTCTCGGAGCGCGGGGGCGGGGACTGGCTCACCCCCCTCCTCTACCACGTCCTCGGGCCGCCGGGGGAGCGCGCGGCGTGTCGTTCCAGCGCCCGCCCGCGGGGCCGGAGGGCCTGCCGCCGGAGATCGCCTTCCTGCTGGACGAGGGCGTCGATGCGCGGCTGCTGGCCCGGGCCGCCGCCGCGGCGGCCGCGGCCGGGACCGACGCGGCGACCGCGCTGATGAATGCCGGCCTGATCGCGGAATCGGCCTACTACGCGGCCCTGGCCCGGGCGCTCGGCGCCCCCTACCTCGACGGCCCGATCCCGTTCGGCCTGGGCCTGCGCTTCCCCGACAGCCTCGTGGCCGGCCTCGCGCCGCTGGCGCCGGGCGCGGTGGCGCCCTGGGTCCTGGCGCCCCGCGGGCGGGCGATCGCGGACCTCCTCGACGCCGCCGGCCGCGCCGCTGGCCACGCCGCCGTGCCGGCGATCACCAGCCCTACCCGCCTGCGCGAGGCCGTGTTCGCGTCCGTGCCCGGGCAGGTGGCGGATCACGCGGCGCACGACCTGCGGCGGCACGGCCCCGAGTGGGCGGCCGCCCCCGAGCCGGCCTTCCGCTGGCTGCTGGTCCTCGCCCTCGGCGGGACCGCCGCGCTCTGCCTGTGCGCGGCGCTGCCGGCCCCGCTGGCGCGCGCGGTGATGACGGCCGGGCAGGTCCTGTTCCTGGCCATGGCGACCCTGCGGATCGCGGCCCTCGCCATCGCGGCTCCGGTCGCCGCGGAGGCGGTGGTGCCCCTCGCCGAGGCCGACCTGCCGGTCTACACGATCCTCGTCCCCCTCCACCGCGAGGCGGCGGTGGTGCCGGACCTGCTCAGGGCGCTCTCCGCCCTCGACTATCCGGCCGCCAAGCTCGACATCAAGCTGCTGCTCGAGGCGGACGACGCGGAGACCGCCGCGGCCCTCCCCCGCGACACCCTCCCGGCCCGGTTCGAGGTGATCACGGTGCCGCCGGGCGGCCCGCGCACCAAGCCGCGGGCGCTCAACGCCGCGCTGCCGCTGGCTCGCGGCACCCTGATCACGGTCTACGACGCCGAGGACGTGCCCGATCCCGGGCAACTGCGGCTGGCGGCCGCCCTGTTCGCGCGCCTGCCCGCGCGGACCGCCTGCCTCCAGGGGCGGCTCGTGATCGACAATGCCGGCGATTCGCGCCTCGCCCGTGCCTTCGCCCTCGAATATGCCGGGCTGTTCGACGTGCTGAACCCGGCCTTCGCCCGCTGCGGCCTGCCGGTCCCGCTGGGCGGCACCTCGATGCACCTGCGCACCGACGTGGTGCGGGCTCTGCACGGCTGGGACGCCCACAACGTCACCGAGGACGCGGATCTCGGCCTGCGCCTCGCGCTGGCGGGCTACACCGTCGGCGACCTTCCCAGCCCGACCTTCGAGGAGGCGCCGGCCCGCCTCGGGCCCTGGCTCGGCCAGCGCACCCGCTGGCTTAAGGGCCTGGTCCAGACGAGCCTCACCCACGGGCGGCACCCGCTGGCCAACGCCCGCAGGCTCGGCGGCCTGGAGACGCTCTGCGCCGCCGCCCTGGTCCCCGGGACGGTGGTCTCGGCGCTGGCCTACCCGGCCTGCCTCGCCGCGGCGGCGTGGTCCTTCCTGGTCCGGGACATCCCGGCCGCCCCCGTCTTCCTGGACAACCTCTCCACGGGGCTCGCCATCACGCTGTTCGGGACGGGACTCGCCGCCCTGGTCCTGCCCGCCCTCGTCGGCTGCGCCCGGCGCGGCTGGGGGGACCTCGCCCGGTCGGTCCCGTGGATGCCGGTCTACTTCCTGCTGGTCAGCCTCGCCGCGTGGCTGGCGCTGATCGAGCTGGTCCGGGCGCCGCTGCGCTGGAACAAGACCCGGCACGGCCTCGCGCGGACCTCCCGCAGCGGCCGCCGGCGGCGGGCGTACCCTGCGACAGCCTGCGACACCGGGACGTGACCGGGCGGCAGCGGATGCGCGTCGGCTTGATCTGGATCAGTCGCGGGCCCGCGCCGGGCCGCTAGCTTGGCCAGCCGGCTCCCGCCCGCGCCGCGGGCGGCCGGTGATTCGCCTCGCGGTGGTCCAAGCGATGCCGGCCTATCACCTCCGACGCACCCTCGAGCACGCGGACGGCCGCTGCGGCCTCGCCTTCGCCAGCGACCGCCTGGAGGCGGACGACGCGGAGGCGGCGATCCGCCGCGCCCGCGACCTGTGCCGGACCGCCGCCAACATGCTCCTGACCGGGGCGGTGCTGACCGATTCCCTCGGCCGGATCCTGTGGTCGTTCACCCTGGCGCTGGCCCGGGAGCCGCTCTGCGTCCGGCCGACGAGCTGAGGGCCCCGACGGAACCCGCGCGGATCGGCGCGCCGTGCAACGCCCGCGGCCCGCGCGCCGTTGTCCCGCACGGGCGCGGCCCGGAGAGGCCGAGAGCGCGGCCGAGCGAGCTGCCGGGAGAGCTGCCATGAGCACGATCGCGATCCTGATCGGCACGCAGGCGGGGGCGCGCCTCCTGGCCGCCGCCTCCGAGCGGGAGGCGGCCCTCTCGGCCGAGGCCTTCCTGCTGCGCCTGCCCGTCCGCGCCCTCCCGGCGCCGCTCTGGGTGCAGTGCGCCGACCCGGCGGTCAGCGGCCGCCTCACCGGCTACCTGAACGGCCTGCAGGCCGAGCAGGTGCGCGAGCGCGACCCGAGCCGGGTCTGAGGACCGGCGCTGAGGACCGGCGATCCGCGAGACGCATTTCCCTGCGCCGCGCCGTGCGCTAACCCCGTCCGCATGAGCGAGACACGCGACGCGGGCCGGTCCGGGGCGAGCGGGGGGCGGGACGCCGATCCCGCCGCGGAGGCGCCCCTGGGCCGGCTCCTGCGCCTGATGGCGACCCTGCGCGATCCCGTCGCCGGCTGCCCCTGGGACGTGGCGCAGAGCTTCGCCACCATCGTGCCCTACACGATCGAGGAGGCCTACGAGGTCGCCGACGCGGTGGCGCGGGGGGACCTCGGCGACCTGCGCGACGAGCTCGGCGACCTGCTGCTCCAGGTGGTGTTCCACGCCCGCATGGCCGAGGAGCGGGGCGCCTTCGCGTTCGACGACGTGGCCCGCGCCATCGGCGACAAGCTGGTCCGGCGCCACCCCCACGTCTTCACCCCGGACGGCGCGCCCCTGCCTGCCGGCTCGCCCCTGCGCGACCCCGCGGCGGTCGAGGCCCAGTGGGCGGCGATCAAGGCGCAGGAGCGGGCGGCCCGGCAGGCGGAGCGGCGGGACGCGGGGCTCGCGCCGGACCCGGCGCCCGACCCCCTCGGCGGCGTCGCGCGGGCGCTGCCGGCCCTCGCC
Organism: Methylobacterium sp. 13MFTsu3.1M2; assembly: GCF_900112625.1. Classification (NCBI taxonomy): domain Bacteria; kingdom Pseudomonadati; phylum Pseudomonadota; class Alphaproteobacteria; order Hyphomicrobiales; family Methylobacteriaceae; genus Methylobacterium; species Methylobacterium sp. 13MFTsu3.1M2. The sequence goes on along the minus strand of NZ_FOMM01000011.1, from coordinate 148,666 downwards.
CGGGCGGAGAAGATCTCCCGGCGGGCGGCCGCCTACGGCTTCGACTGGGACGACGCCGCCCAGGTCGTCGACAAGGTCCGCGAGGAGACCGACGAGGTCGCCGAGGCCCTGGCGGCGGGCGACCCGGAGGCCCTGTCCGAGGAGATCGGCGACCTCCTGTTCTCGGTGGCGAACCTCGCGCGGCACGCCGGGATCGACCCGGAGACCGCCCTGCGCGACGGCACCGCCAAGTTCGAGCGGCGCTTCGCCGCCATGGCGCGGCATCTCGCGGCGTCCGGGGGCGCCCTCGGCCGCTCCGACCTCGCCGCCATGGAGGCGGCGTGGCAGGCGGCCAAGCGCGACGAGGCGGCGGGACAGGCGTAGCGGCGCTGTCAGGCCGCCCCGCCCCGCCCTGCCCGCTCGCGGCCCGAGATGCCGGCTCGTCGCGGCGGATCCGTCGGGCTCCGAAACGGTGATCCGACGCGTTGGCGTTCCGGCGGGCGGGCGTTAAACCCGTGCCATGTTCGACGACGCGGCCGCTCGGCGCTACCTCGCGGGACTGGCCCCCGTGGCGGCGGGGTCGGTGCGCTGGCTCATCTACGATCACGACCGGCAATGGGTCTCGGTCGTGGACGGCGATCTCGTGTCCCTGCGGCAGGATTGCCTGCACGTCCTCGGTGCCACCGAGGAGGCGGACGCCACCACGTCCCTCGTCGACGCGATCCGCGAGTTCCTCGCCGAAGGGACGGAGCGCACCCCGCAGATCGTCGCCCTCTCGTGCGCCGTGCTGATGCAGAGCGTCGGGGATCTCGACGCGGTCTTCGATCGGATCCGGTCCGGCGTCATGGCAACCCTCGTCTACGCCGAGGACGTCGTGGTCAGGCCCGTCGCCGGGTAGCGCGGATCGGCCCTCGCCCGGACGCGCCGCCCGACCGGGCCGGCTGCCTTCGCGGCTGTCTTCGCGGCTGTCTTCGCGGCTGCCTTCGCGGCGATCCCCGCGGCGATCCCCGCGGCGATCCTCCGCGGCGCCCCCGCGCGGCGAGGGCTCGACACGTCGCGGCGCGCGGATATGTTCCGCGCATGCGCTTCACCCTGCCCGTCCTCGCCGCCCTCGCCGTCACCGCCGCCCTGTCCCGGCCCGCCGCGGCCGAGACGATCCTCCAGGAGCGGTTCGGCTGCCACACCCAGGAGGTCACGGACCGCCTGTTCAAGCTGGTCATGGCGGGCGACGAGTCCGGGTTCGGCCAGCTGCTGCAGGGCAGCCTCGCCAGCGGCGAGTGCCGGTCGTTCAAGCCCGGCGAGGAGGTCCGGCTCGAGTCCCGGACGATGAGCTACGGCTGCCTCGCCCTGAAGGACACGCAGGATCGCTGCTACTGGACGCCGCTGAGCGCCATCGAGAAGACGAACTGACGGCGAACTGACGTCGCCCCCGGGGCCGCGGCGAACCGGCGCCCGGGGGCGCCGGCCCGCCCGCGCGGCCGGTCCGCGGTCAGGCGGCCTTCTTCCCCCGGCCCTTCGACGGCTCCGCGTCCGGCTCCGCCCCGCCCGGCTCGCCCGCGGCGTTGATCGACTCGGCGATCTTCGAGAGCAGCGCGTCGGTCCGCTTCTCCTCCTGCAGGGTCTCGTCCAGGAGCTCGGCGGCGTCCGCGTAGCCGAGCTGGGCCGCCCAGGTCTTCAGGGTGCCGTAGCGGGCGATCTCGTAGTGCTCCACCGCCTGGGCGCAGGCGGCCAGCACCGCGTCGGCGGCCGGGCTGTCGGCGAAGTCGTCGAGGTCCTCCTCCATCTCCGAGACGATGCCCTGCATCGCCTCGCAGGTCTTGGCCCGGGCCGGCTTGCCGATGATCTCGAAGACCTGCGTCAGGCGCTCCACCTGCTGGGCGCTCTCCTCGGCGTGGGTCTCGAAGGCCTGGCGCAGCTCGTCGTGCTCCGCCGCCTTGGCGGATTTCTTGAGGGCTTTCACCGACTGCTTCTCGGCGTAGTAGACGTCCTTCAGGGTCTCGTAGAAGGCGTCCTGCAGCGTCTTCTGCTTGGCCATTCGGTCTGTCTCCGCTGGGGTCCACACGCCGTGTTCGGCGGCGTCCTCCGGGGAACTCCGGTCCGGCCGGCCGTATCCGGGCGATATCTTCGCCCTGTGGAGGAACCTTTCGGGGCTCAGCCGCCCGCCCCGTCCGGGCGCGGCTTCCGGCTGCCCCGCGGCGCGCCGCCCGGCTTCGGGCGCAGGCGGTCGAGGACCGTTTCCAGGGCGCGCTCCACCGCGTCGCGGTCCGGCACGGTCTCCGGCACCGCGTCCGGCGGAGGCGGGGGCGATCGGCCCGGGTCGCGGCGCTTCGGCATGTCGTCCGCCCGTATCGCCGCCGGGCCGACCGGTCTTCCGGCCCGCGCGGCGGCTTCCGGCCGGTCAATCGGCCAGGATCCTGGGATCAAAGCCTGCCGGGATCCGGGGATCCCGGGATCCTGTGATCAAGGTTCGCGGATGGTTGCCGGCGCGTCGGGACCCGGACCTTTCGGCGGCCGTGCCGGATCACCGGAGATCTCGGTCGCGCCCTGTCCGGACCCGCGGCGGCCGCCGAACGGCCAGTCGATCAGGCCGCCGGCCCAGAGCGCCGCCCAGACGAAGACCGGCTGAAACGCGAGCCGCGGCCCGTGGTACCACCAGGAATCCGGGATGCCCTCGACGTGGACGTGCTCGAACGCGTGCTTGAGGTTCGCCGGGTAGACGCAGACCGCGTAGAGGGCGAGGCCGAGCGCGGCCGCCCGGCGGAACCGCCCGGTGAGGAGGCCGACCGCGCCCGCGATCTCGCACAGGCCGGTCGCCAGGATGACGAGCCGCGGCTGCGGCACCCAGTCGGGCATGAGCGGCAGCATCGCGTCGGTCGCCACGAGGTGGACCACGCCGATGAACCCGTAGATCGCCGCGAGCGCGTAGCGCAGCCGGCGCCGCCAAGTCTCGATTGACGCCTCGATCGCTCCCTCGATCGCTCCCTCGGTCACGCGACCGCGTCCTCCGTGACGCCGCAGGCCTGCGCCACGCGGGCGCGCAGGGCCGCCACGAGGCGGGTCACCGCCGGATGGCCGGCGCCCGGGCCGGCGCTCGGGAAGGCCGTGTCGCCGATGGCCGTCACGGGGGCCAGGAGCCGCAGGGAGTTGGTCAGGAACACGGCCTCCGCGCCGAGGAGATCGGGCAGGCCGAGCGACCGTTCCTCGGCCCGCAGCCCGCATCCGGCGGCGAGACCCAGCACCTCCGCCCGCACGATGCCGGCGAGCACGCCGTCCCCGAGCGGGGGCGTCACCAGATTGGCGCCGAACAGGGCGAAGAGATTGCCGGTGCCCGCGCAGGCGACGCGGCCCCGGGTGTTGCGGAACAGCGCCTCGTCGAACCCCGCGGCGGCGGCCTCGCGGGCGGCCAGCACCGCGTCGAGATAGCCCAGCGTCTTCAGGCGGGCGGCGGGGGAGGTGTCGTTGCGGGCGATGGCCGTCGGCCACAGGCGCAGGGGCGCGAAGGACGCGGCCCTGGCGCTCGCGGCCGCGGTGGCGAACAGGGTCGGGTTCGGCGCGTCCGGCGGCCTCAGGCCGCGCGGGCCGGAGCCGCGCGTCAGCGTGGTCCGGATCGCGAGCCGCTCCCCCTGACCCGCGAGGTCCCGCATGGCCGCACGGATCCGCTCGGGTTCGGCGGGGATCCCCAGCGTCTCCGCGGAGGCCACGAGCCGGGCGATATGGGCGTCCTCGAAGGCGACGCGGCCGCCGAGCGCCAGTGCGGTGTCGAACAGGCCGTCGCCGAGCGTCAGGCCGCGGTCGGTGTGGTCGAGCGGAGCCGTGGTTCCGAGCAGAAGCGCCCCGTCACGCCACAGCATCGCGGCGCCCCTCCGGCCTCTCCCGCCACGCGCGGGCGAGATCCAGGAAATTGGCGAACAGGGCGTGGCCGCCCTCGGTCAGGACCGATTCCGGGTGGAACTGGATGCCGTAGGTCGGGTGGGTCCGGTGCGACAGCGCCATCACCTCCCCCTCCTGCGAGACCGCGTCGACCGAGAGGTGCTTTTCCATGTCGGGGCCGGGATTCACGACCAGCGAGTGGTAGCGCCCGACCGGCATCGGCGCCGGGATTCCGGAAAACAGGCGCTCGCCGGTATGGGCGATCGGCGTCATCTGCCCGTGGAGGGGGCGCTGTGCCCGCGCGACCGTGCCGCCGAAGGCCGCGCCGATCGCCTGATGGCCGAGGCAGACGCCGAGGATCGGCACCGCGCCCGACAGGTCGCGGATCGCCGGCAGGGAGATCCCGGCCTCCGCGGGGGTGCAGGGCCCGGGCGAGACCACCAGGGCCTCCGGCTCCAGCGCCCGGATGCCGGGGACGTCCAGCGCGTCGTTGCGCACGACCCGGACCGTCTCGCCGAGCTCCTCCAGGTAACGGACGACGTTGAAGACGAACGAGTCGTAATTGTCGAGGACGAGGATCATGCGAAGGCCTCGAACACGCGGGCGGCCTTGGCCAGGGTCTCGTCGTATTCCGGGCCGGGCTCCGACAGCAGCGTCACCCCGCCCCCGGCCTGCAGGACCGCCTGCCGGTCGTCCATGAACACGGTGCGGATCGCGATCGACGTGTCGAGCGCCCCGTCGAAGCCGATCCGGCCGATGGCGCCGCAGTAGAGTTCCCGCGCGTCGCCCTCGATCTCCGTGATGATGTCCATGGCGCGGATCTTCGGCGCGCCCGTGATCGAGCCGCCCGGGAAGGTCCCTTCCAGGAGGTCGAGGGCGTCGAGCCCGTCGCGGAGGTCGCCGGTCACCACCGACACCAGATGGTGGACGTTGGCGTAGGTCTCCAGGCCGCACAGGGTCGGCACGGCGACGGTGCCCGGCCGGCAGACCCGCGACAGGTCGTTGCGCAGCAGGTCGACGATCATGACGTTCTCGGCCCGCTCCTTGACGCTGGCCTGGAGCGCCTCGGCCGCCGCCCGGTCGGCCGCCGGGTCGTCGAGGCGGCGGGCGGTGCCCTTGATCGGGCGCGTCTCCACGTGCCGCCCGTCGAGGCGGATGAACCGCTCCGGCGAGGACGAGGCGACGGTCAGGCCCTCCTGTTCCAGGTAGGCCCCGAAGGTCGCCGGGTTGGTCTCGCGCAGCCGCCGGTAGAGGGCGAACGGGTCGAAGCCGGCCGGCAGGTCGGCGACGAAGCGCTGGGCGATGTTGGCCTGGTAGATGTCGCCGGCCCGGATGTAGGCGCGGACCTTTTCGACTGCTTCTTCATAGCTTTGGCGGTCGAAGTTCGAGCGCCACGCGAGCGGCTGGGCCGGCCGGGCGGGGGCCGGGACCGGCGGCTCCGCGCCGCCGAGCAGGTCGGCGAAGCGGGCGAGCCGCGCCTCCGCGCGGGCCCGCCGCGCGTCCGGCGCGGTCTCGGGGAAACCCGTGGCGACGAGCCGGCCCGTGCCGGCGGCGTGGTCGACGACCAGCGCGGTGTCGTAGAGGTTCAGCGCGATGTCGTCGGTGAGCCCCGCCCGCCGGGCGGGCGGCGCCACCCGCTCCAGCGCCGCGCCGAGGTCGTAGGCGAGGTACCCGATCGCCCCGCCGGGGAACGGCTCCGGGCCTGCCTCGAGCCGGTAGGGTTCGAGGCAGGCCCGGAGCGCGGCCATCGGGCCGCCCGCCACCGGCCTCCCGTCGAGGGTCGCGCGCCCGTCGCGGTAGCGGAACCGCGCGAACGGGTCGGCGGCCACGATCGAGTGCCGCCCCAGCGGGTCGTGCCGCATGGCGCTGTCGAGGAAGGCGAGCCCGGGCAGGGCGCGCAGCCGGGCCGCCGCCGCGACGGGATCGATGAAGGGGATCTCTCGGGTCCACATGACCGGGTTCGGGGCCGTTATCCTCGGGCTGTGCGTCATCCGCTGCCGTCGCACAGGCGATGCCGCGGGGGAAGCGGCAGTTCCACGCAGGCCCCGCCGCCGCGCGCGGGCGGGCCGTGTCCGGGGCGCAGGGCCGCGCCGCCCAATCCTGATGTGGGGTCTGAGGAGCCGGCCGCAAAGCTTTGCCGTAGCGATAGGATCTTTGTCAGAGCTCAGGCTCGCGCGCAGGGCCGGGCACCCCTGCGGCGGCCGGCCTCGCGCGGAGGCGCGGGAGCCTGTATAGGAGCGCGACCCCGAATTCCTGGTCCCGCGCGCCGGGCGGCCGATCGCCCCGCCGGACTGTCCGACCCGAATGCCATGACCGCCACGCCCGCTCCCCGCGGCCCCGCTCCCGGCGCCGCCCCGAAAATCTCGTTCGTCTCGCTGGGCTGCCCGAAGGCGCTGGTCGATTCCGAGCGGATCCTCACCCACCTGCGCGCGGAGGGCTACGAGCTGGCCCGGCGGCACGACGGCGCCGACGTGGTGATCGTCAACACCTGCGGCTTCCTCGATTCCGCCAAGGCGGAGTCGCTCTCGGCCATCGGCGAGGCCATGGCGGAGAACGGCCGCGTCATCGTCACCGGCTGCATGGGCGCGCAGCCGGAGGAGATCCGCGAGAAGTACCCCGACCTCCTGGCGGTGACCGGGCCCCAGGCCTACGAGTCGGTGGTGGCGGCCGTCCACGAGGCGGTGCCGCCGGCCCACGACCCGTTCCTCGACCTCGTGCCGCCGCAGGGGATCAAGCTCACCCCGCGCCACTACGCCTACCTGAAGATCTCGGAGGGGTGCAGCAACCGCTGCAGCTTCTGCATCATCCCGAGCTTGCGCGGGAACCTCGTCAGCCGCCCCGCCGCCGACGTGCTGCGCGAGGCCGAGAAGCTGGTGAAGGCCGGCGTGAAGGAGCTGCTGGTCGTCAGCCAGGACACCAGCGCCTACGGCGTCGATATCCGCTACAGTGAGAGCCCGTGGCGCGACCGCCAGGTCCGCGCCAAGTTCTACGACCTCACCAAGGAACTCGGCGAGCTCGGCGCCTGGGTGCGGCTGCACTACGTCTACCCCTACCCGCACGTGGACGAGGTCATCCCGCTGATGGCCGAGGGCAAGGTGCTCCCCTACCTCGACATGCCGCTCCAGCACGCGAGCCCCTCCGTGCTCAAGCGCATGCGCCGCCCCGGCAACCAGGAGCGCCAGCTCGACCGGATCCGCAGCTGGCGGCAGACCTGCCCGGACCTCACGATCCGCTCGACCTTCATCGTCGGCTTCCCCGGCGAGACCGAGGCCGAGTTCGAGGAGCTGCTCGCTTGGCTGCAGGAGGCCAAGCTCGATCGGGTCGGCTGCTTCGAGTACGAGCCGGTGGCCGGCGCCACCGCCAACGCGCTGGGCGACCTCGTGCCGCCGGCGGTGAAGGCCGAGCGCAAGCGCCGGTTCATGGAGACCCAGAACGGCATCGCGCTCCGGCTGCAGCGGGCCAAGGTCGGTAAGCGGCTGCCCGTCATCGTCGATTCCGTCGAGGGCGGGGTGGCGCGGGGCCGGTCCAAGGCCGACGCACCGGAGATCGACGGGACCGTCCACGCCGCGTTCCGGCGCCCGGTGCGGGTCGGCGACATCGTCACGGTGAAGATCGACCGGGCCGAGGCCTACGACCTCTACGGCAGCGTCGCCTGACGGCAGGCTCCGTCTTTGCGAGCGGAGCGAAGCAATCCAGGGATGCGCTGCGCTCGGAAATGTCCGGCTGCCCTGGGTCGCTTCGCTGCGCTCGCGATGACGGGCGCGGCCTGGACTCCTGTTGACGCCGCGTCCGGCGCAGCTTGACCCCGCCGTCCCGCCGCGCTTTTTCGGAACAGATCGGGAACACACGGCGGATCTCCGAGGCGGCGATGGATCCGGAGGTCGCGCTCCGAAAGATCATCCACATCGACATGGACGCGTTCTACGCCTCCGTGGAGCAGCGCGACGACCCGTCGCTGCGCGGCCGGCCGCTGGCGGTCGGCGGCTCCCGGGAGCGCGGGGTGGTGGCCGCTGCGAGCTACGAGGCCCGAAAATTCGGTGTCCGCTCCGCCATGCCGTCGGCCACCGCGCGGCGGCTGTGCCCGGACCTGCTGTTCGTGAAGCCGCGCTTCGAGGTCTACCGGGCGGTCTCCGAGGAGATCCGGGCGGTCTTCGCCCGGCACACGGCCATCATCGAGCCGGTGGCCCTCGACGAGGCCTATCTCGACGTCACCGAGAACCTCCTGGGCCTCCCGACGGCGACGGCCGTGGCGAAGGCGATCCGGGCCGAGATCCTGGAACGGACCGGACTCATCGCCTCGGCCGGGGTCTCGTACAACAAGTTCCTCGCCAAGGTGGCGTCCGACCACCGCAAGCCCGACGCCCTGTTCGTCATCACCCCCGCCATGGGGCCGGACTTCGTGGCGGCGCTGCCGATCGGCCGGTTCCACGGCGTCGGCCCGGTCACCGAGGCGAAGATGAAGCGGCTCGGGATCGAGACCGGGGCGGATCTGCGCGCCTGGACGCCGGAGCGCCTGCGCGAGACCTTCGGCTCCGCGGGCGCCTACTACCACGCGGTCGCCCGGGGCATCGACGCGCGGCCGGTGCGCGCCCACCGGGTGCGCAAGTCGATCGGCGCCGAGACCACCTTCTCGGACGACACGGCCGCCTTCGAGGTCCTGGCCGCCCGGCTGGCGCCGCTGTTCGACAAGGTCTGGGCGGGCGCCGACGCCAAGGGCATGCGCGCCCGGACCGTGACCCTGAAGCTCAAGTTCTCGGATTTCGCGCAGGTCACCCGGGCGAAGTCCCTCGCCGTGCCGGTGGCCGACCGGGCCGCCCTGGAGCGGATCGGCCTCGACCTGCTCGCCGGCCTGTTCCCCCTGCGCCGCAGCGCGCGGCTGATCGGGGTGTCGCTGTCGGGCTTCGCGCAGGACGCGCCCGAGGCGCCGCTCCAGCTCGGGCTGGCGCTCTGACACGGCCTCAGGGGCAGGCCCACGCTCCGTCATCACGGGCGCAGCGAAGTGACCCCGGGCAGCAGGACATCGGTCAGCGTGGCGCTGCCCTGGATCGCCTCGCTCCACTCGCAACGACGACGGTGGGGAAGCGATCAACCGGAAAGCGATAGTGCCGCCGCCGTCATGCACGACACGGCGCCTGTGCGGTTCCGCACGTCGGGAAGGCCGGGTCGATCGCAGAGCGGAGCGATCCAGTCTGGATCAGGGTTTCTCGAGCCCGCGCGAACACGAGGACCCTGTCGATGCCGAAGCACGCCCGCCTGGCCCTGGCCGCCGCGCTTCTATCGGCCCTCGCGGCGGGCGCCGCCCGCGCGGACGGCACATCCGCTTTCGGGGCCGCCAACGCGGCCCAGCTCCGGGGCTACACCGCGAGCCCGGCCCAGGTCTACGTTCCGGCAGGCGGCCCGAGCGCCAGGCCCGCGGCCCCCGCACCGCAGCGGCCGAAGGCGCCGGCGCGCAGTCGCTGAGATCGACCCGGGCCGCACCGGCCCGGGCATCCGGTCACGCGTTCTCGGTCACGCGTTCTTGCGCGGCCGGTGGTCGGGGTCGACGCCGCCGTCGAGCTTCGTCTCGTTGTCGACGTCGCCCTCGAAGGTCGAATCCGCCTGCAGATCCGCCGGGTCGGCGCCGCTCATCCCCTTCGAGGTGCCGATCCCGGGATTGCCCTTGAGGTCGGCGTCCGTGGGCGTGTCGGTCTTCGGGTGCTTGGATGACATGCAGGCTCCTGTCGGATGCTGATGTCGGGCCAACGCGTCGGCGCGGGGCCGGTCTCCCGCGCGGCGTGCGGCGGTTCGCCTCCCGGTCCCCGCACGCCCTCAGCCGATCTCCGCCGCGGCGATCCGGCGGACGCCCGCCGCCTCCATCCGCGCCCAGGCCCGCGCGAGCGACCCGTCCACGTCGATCCCGCGCACCGCGTCCGCCACCACGAGGACGTCGAACCCCGCGTCGCGCGCGTCGAGCGCGCTCCAGGCGACGCAGAAATCGGTGGCGAGGCCGCACACGGCGACGCGGGTGATGCCGCGCTCCCGGAGCGCCCCGGCGAGGCCGGTGCGCGTGGCCCGGTCGGCTTCCAGGAAGGCCGAGTAGCTGTCGACCCGCGGATCCAGCCCCTTGCGCACCACCAGGCTCGCCCGGTCGGTGGCGAGGTCCGGCGCGAAGGCGGCCCCGGGGCTGCCCTGGACGCAGTGGCGCGGCCACAGCACCTGCGGCCCGTAGGGCAGCGTCACGGTCTCGAACGGGGCCCGCCCCGGATGGGTCTCGGCGAAGGAGACGTGATCGGCCGGATGCCAGTCCTGCATCAGCACCACGTGCCGGAAGCGGTGCTGGAGGTCGTTGATCGGGCCGATCACCGCGTCGCCCCCCGGGACGGGGAGCGCCCCGCCCGGCAGGAAGTCGACCTGCACGTCGACGACGAGGAGCAGGTCGGCGTTGCCGGGCGTCACGATCGGTCCCTACGGCAGCATCACGATCGAGCCGGTGGTCTCCCGGCCCGCGAGGTCGCGGTGCACCTGCTGCGCCTCGGCCAGCGGGTAGGTGGCGTTGACCGCGATCTTCACCGCGCCGTCGCGGACCACCTTGAACAGGCGGGCGGCCGCCTCCTCCAGGGTGGCGCGGTTCGACGAGAAGGTCGCGAGCGTCGGGCGCGTCACGTAGAGCGAGCCGCGCGGGGCCAGCAGGCCGAGGTCGAGCCCGGTGATCGCCCCGGAGGCCGAGCCGAAGCTCGCCAGCAGGCCGAGCGGCGCGAGGCTGTCCAGGGAGCCCATCAGGGTCGCCTGCCCGACGCCGTCGTAGACCACCGGCACGCCCTTGCCGCCGGTGATCTCGCGCACGCGCTTGGCCACGTCCTCCTCGCGGTAGAGGATGACGTGGTCGCAGCCGTTCTGCTTGGCGAGCTCCGCCTTCTCGGGGCTGCCGGCGGTGCCGATCACGGTGGCGCCGAGGTGCTTGGCCCACTGGCACGCGATCAGGCCGACGCCGCCGGCGGCGGCCTGCCACAGGATCGTGTCGCCGGGCTTCACCGCGTAGGTCCGGTGCAGCAGGTACTCGACGGTCAGGCCCTTGAGCATCATGGCGGCGGCGGTCTTCTCGTCGACCCCGTCGGGGATCGGCACGGCCGCCGAGGCCGGGATCACCGGCTCCTCGGCGTAGCAGCCGTCCGCCACCGAGCCGTAGGCGACCCGGTCGCCGGCCTTGAACTGGGTCACGCCCTCGCCCACCGCCGTGACGGTGCCGGCGCCCTCCTTGCCGGGGGTGTAGGGCATGTGCGGGGACTTGTAGGCGCCGGTGCGGAAGTAGATGTCGATGAAGTTGACGCCGATGGCGGCCTGCCTGACCCGGATCTGCCCGGGACCCGGCTCGGCCAGGGGCACGTCCTCGAAGCGCATCACCTCGGGACCGCCGTACTCGTAGACCCGGATCGCCTTCGGCATCGTTGGACTCCCGCTCGCCGCCCCGTCCGGGGCGTTGCAGCCCGAGATAACGGACCGCCCGCCGGAGGCAATTCGTTTTTGGCCTCTCGCGCCCCGGTTGTAACCCGCCCGGCCGCGGCCCCGTTCTGGATCCGCCGGACCCGGACGCCTATCTAGGCCCTGCCATTCCCTGAGCCGAGGTCCGACATCCATGTCCGGCACCACCCGCACGAGCGCCGACCTCGATCCGCGCCGCCGCCGCCTCCTCTACCGCGCCTGGCACCGGGGCATCCGCGAGATGGACCTGATCATGGGCCGCTTCGCCGATGCCGAGATCGGCGACCTGTCGGAGGCGGAGCTCGACCAGTTCGAGGCGCTGATCGAGGTGCCGGACCGCGACCTGTTCAAGTGGCTGACCGGCGAGGTCGAGACGCCCACGAACTACGACACGTCGGTCTGGCGGCGGGTGCGGGCGTTCCACCGGCACGACGCGCCGATCCACTCCTGAGAGCGACCGGTCGAGAGAGCCCGCGATGGACGAACCGAAGCCCAACTACGACCACCCGGCCCGGTCGATCGCCACCGAGCTGGTGGTGCGCATCATGCTGGAGATGATGGAGCGCTCCGATCCGGCACTCCGCGCCGAGATCCTGCGGCAGGCGACGGCGCGCGCCGCCGCGATGACCGAGCACATGCCCAACGCGGACTTCTTCCGCGGCCGGGTCGAGGCGGCGCTGGCGGAGATCGTCGGGCCGGACGCCTGAGGGGCGTAAGCCGCGGGCTTCCGTCGCATCCGATCGAAAAGCTCGGCCGATGCGGCCCGCTCCGTCATCACGAGCGCAGCGACGTGACCCAGGGCAGCGCGACGTCCGAAGGTGCGGCGCCGCTGGATTGCTTCGCAGCGCTCGCAAAGACGATGGGGCCGTCTCTTCCCCCCTGGGAGAGGCGATCCGCAAGGTGCTCTGCGCCCGGCCATGCGTGTCCCCGAAGCGCGGCCGAACAGCCGTTCCATGCCGCGGCAGAACCGCCATATAGGATGCGTTCAGCCGTGACCGCGGGGACGCTTTATCGCGGCGGCCCGATCGGCTAACGCCACCCGACCTCCTCCCCTGACGCGCCCGGCGGGATTTCCCGCGAAAGACCCGATGGCCAAGCCTCAGCCGAAGCCCCCCGCCCCCGCCGCCAAGCCGCAGGTCGCGCGCTTCGCGCTGCCGAAATCCTCCGCGCTCGCCCGGGCGATCGACGCCCTGAAGCGCGGCGACAGCCCGGTCCTGGCGAACGCCCCGGAGGGCTTCGACGCGCTGGCGCTCGCCGACCTCGCCCGCGCCCTGGCGCCCACCGTCGACGCGCCGGCGGTGCTGGTCCACGTGGCGCGCGATTCCGGGCGCTCGGCGGCCTTCCAGGCGGCCCTCGGCTTCGTCGCGCCCGAGATGGACGTGATGAGCCTGCCGGCCTGGGACTGCCAGCCCTACGACCGGGTCTCGCCGACGACGGCGGTCGCCGCCGCCCGGATGACGGCGCTCGCCCGCCTCGCCCGGACCCGCTCGGCCGAGGACAGGCCGCGCATCCTCTGCACCACGGTCAACGCCCTGGTGCAGCGGGTCCCGCCCCGGGCCCACATCGCCCGGGAGGCGTTCTCGGCGGCGATCGGCAACGTCGTGGCGATGGACGACGTGGTCGCCTGGGTCGAGGCCAACGGCTTCCTGCGCACCGGGACGGTGCGCGACACCGGCGAATACGCGGTCCGCGGCGGCATCCTCGACCTGTCGCCCCCCGGCCTTGCGGCGCCGATCCGCCTCGACTTCTTCGGCGACACGCTGGAATCGATCCGCGCCTTCGACCCGGAGACGCAGCGCACCACCGGCCAGCTCCGCTCGCTGGACCTGATGCCGATGAGCGAGGTCCAGCTCACCACCGAGACGATCCGGCGCTTCCGCCAGAACTACATCCAGAGTTTTGGCGCGGCGACGCGGGACGACCGGCTCTACGAGACGGTGAGCGAGGGGCGGCGCTACGCCGGCCTCGAGCATTGGATGCCGCTGTTCTACGACCACCTCGACACGCTGTTCGATTATCTCGGCGGCGTGCCGCTGGTCTTCGACCCGCAGGTGGAGGATGCCGCCGCCGAGCGGATCAGCCTCGTTCAGGACTATTACCAGGCCCGTGAGGGCGCGATGAAGACGCCGCAGGCCGGCGTCGCCCCCTACAAGCCGCTGCCGCCCCGCGCCCTGTACCTGATGCCGAACGAGCTGAAGGAGCGGATCGCCACCGCCACCGTGGCGCGGCTGACCCCGTTCGCGCAGCCCGAATCGTCCGAGCGCGCGGTGATCGATTGCGGCGCCAAGGCCGGACGGAGCTTCGCCCCCGAGCGGGCCGACGAGACCGCCAGCGTGTTCGACGCCGCGGTGGCGCATATCCGCGACCTCCAGGGATCCGGTCATCACGTGATCCTGGGCGCGTGGTCCGACGGCTCCCGCGACCGGCTCTGCGGCGTGCTCACCGACCACGGCCTGAGGAAGCCCGTGGCGATCACCCGTCTCACCGACGTCTACGCGCTCAAGCGCGGCACCGACGCGGCCGTGGCCGTCTGGGGCCTGGAGGCGGGCTTCACCGCGGGCGAACTCGCCGTCGTCTCCGAGGGCGATATCCTGGGCGACCGGCTGGTCCGCCAGAAGCGCAAGGCCAAGCGGCCCCAGGACGTGATCTTGGAGGTGCAGGCGCTCCAGCCCGGCGACCTCGTGGTCCACGCCGACCACGGCATCGGCCGGTTCGTGGGCCTCAAGACGATCCACGCCGCCGGCGCCCCGCACGATTGCCTGGAACTGCAATACACCGGCGGCCTGCTGCTCCTGCCGGTGGAGAATATCGAGCTCCTGACCCGCTACGGCTCGGAGGATTCCGAGGTCGCCCTCGACCGGCTCGGCGGCGGCGCGTGGCAGGCCCGCAAGGCCAAGATGAAGCGCCGCATCCTCGAGATGGCGGGCGAGCTGATCAAGGTCGCGGCCCAGCGCTTCGTCCGGAAGGCCCCGTCCCTGCAGGCGCCCGAGGGGCTCTACGGCGAGTTCGCCGCCCGCTTCCCGTTCGAGGAGACCGAGGATCAGGCCAACGCCATCGACGCGGTGCTGGACGACCTCAATGCCGGGCGTCCGATGGACCGGCTGGTCTGCGGCGATGTCGGCTTCGGCAAGACCGAGGTGGCGCTCCGCGCCGCCTTCGCGGCGGCGATCTCCGGCAAGCAGGTGGCGGTGATCGTTCCGACCACGCTGCTGGCCCGCCAGCACTACCGGACCTTCGCCGAGCGCTTCAAAGGGCTGCCGGTCCAGGTGGCGCAGCTCTCCCGCTTCGTCTCGGCGGGGGAGATGAAGCAGACCCGCGCCGGGCTCATCGCCGGCACGGTCGACATCGTGGTCGGCACCCACGCCCTCTTGGCGAAGAACATCGCCTTCAAGGATCTCGGCCTGATCATCGTGGACGAGGAGCAGCATTTCGGCGTCGCCCACAAGGAGCGGCTGAAGGCGCTCCAGGCGGACGTCCACGTGCTGACGCTCTCGGCGACGCCGATCCCGCGCACGCTCCAGCTCGCTATGACGGGGGTTCGCGAGCTCTCGATCATCGCCACCCCGCCGGTCGACCGGCTGGTGGTGCGCACCTTCGTGACGCCGTTCGACCCGCTGACCATCCGCGAGGCCCTGCTGCGCGAGCGCTACCGCGGCGGCCAGTCCTTCTACGTCGTGCCGCGGATCGAGGATCTGGCCGAGGTCAAGAAATTCCTCGACGCCGAGATGTCCGAGATCAAGGTCGCGGTCGCCCACGGCCAGATGGCGGCCGGCCAGCTCGAGGACGTGATGACCGCCTTCTACGAGGGCAAGTTCGACGTCCTGCTCTCGACCACGATCGTGGAATCCGGCCTCGACATCCCCACCGCCAACACGCTGATCGTCCACCGGGCCGACATGTTCGGCCTCGCGCAGCTCTACCAGCTGCGCGGCCGGGTCGGGCGCTCGAAGGCGCGCGCCTACGCGCTGTTCACGACCCCGGCGAACCGCCAGCTCACCGCCCAGGCCGAGCAGCGCCTCAAGGTGCTCCAGAGCCTCGACACGTTGGGCGCGGGCTTCCAGCTCGCCTCCCACGACCTCGACATCCGCGGCGCCGGCAACCTGCTCGGCGACGCGCAGTCGGGCCACATCAAGGAGGTCGGCTACGAGCTCTACCAGCAGATGCTGGAGGACGCGGTGACGGCGCTCAAGGCCGGCATCGAGGACGTGCCCGAGGAGGCGTGGTCGCCGACCATCGCGCTCGGCGCGCCGGTCACGATCCCGGAGGATTACGTCGAGGATCTGGGCGTCCGGCTGGCGCTCTACCGGCGGCTCGCCACCATCCAGGACGATGCCGAGATGGAGAGCTTCGGCGCCGAGCTGATCGACCGGTTCGGGCCGCTGCCGCCGGAGGTGGAGCAGCTCCTCAAGATCGGCACGATCAAGATCCTCTGCCTCAAGGCGAACGTCGAGAAGGTCGAGGCCGGGCCGAAGGGTGTGGTGGTCCATTTCCGCGACCGCTCCTACGCCAACCCGCAGGGGCTCGTCGCCTACGTGGCCGAGCAGGCGTCGTTCGCGAAGGTGCGGCCCGACATGAGCGTGGTGTTCGTCCGCGAGCTGAACACGGTCCCGGCCCGGCTCAAGACTGCCACCGAGGTGCTGCGCAGCTTGGTGAAGATCGCCGAGCGGGGGAAGAAGGCGGCGTGAGGGGCGGGGGCGTCGCGCCCCGGCGAGACCCCTCATCCTGCGGGGCGGCTTGAGGAGACGCGTGGATGGCAGACCCGGCGCCGATCACCGGCGCGCCCGAGCCGGTGAAGGCCGCCCCGGGCGCCTTCCTCACGCCCCTGTTCACCGACCGGCGCGTCGCCGCGGTGCTGGGGCTCGGCTTCGCGCAGGGTATCCCGTTCCTGCTCGTCTACGCGACGCAGTCGGCGTGGCTCGTCCAGGCGAAGGTGCCGCTCGCCACGATCGGGCTGATGAGCGAGCTCACCATCGCCTACAAGCTCAAGTTCCTCTGGGCCCCCTTCCTCGACCGCCACGACGCGCCGCTCATCGGCCGCTGGCTCGGGCGGCGCCGCGGCTGGATCGTCGCCACGCAGATCCTCGTCGCCCTGGCGCTGGCGGGCGTCGCCTTCGGCGACCCCGCCCACTGGCTCGCCTGGACGGTGGCGTTCTCCCTGGCGCTCGGCGTCGCGGGCGCCACCCAGGACGTGGTCATCGACGGCTGGCGCATCACCGCCGCGCCGCCCGAGCAGCAGGCGCTGATGTCGTCCTGGTCGGAGATCGGCTACCGGGTCGGCAACCTCGCGGCGGGCGCCGGCGCGCTCTACCTGTCCGACGCGTATGGCTGGCGCGTGGCCTACCTGTGCATGGCCGCGCTCATGGCGCCCGGCACGGTCGCGGCCCTGCTGGCGCCCGAACCCCCCGTCCCCGAGACCCCCGCCACCGGCGGCTTCGTCGAGACCGTCTGGGCGCCGATCCGCGACCTCCTCGCCCGGCTCGGGCCGCTCGCCCTGCCGGTGCTGGCGCTGGTCGCGGGCTTCCGGATGCCCGGCTACGTCTCGAACGCCATGGCGATCCCGCTGTTCAAGACGCTCGGCTACACCAACACCGACATCGCGACGGTGACGAAGCTGTTCGGCTTCTGGATCGCGCTCGGGGGCACCTTCCTGGCGAGCGCCATCATCCCGCGGATCGGCATGATGGCGAGCCTGCTCATCGGCACCGTGACGGCCTCGGCCTCCCACCTCGCGCTGGCCTACCTCGCCTGGCACGGCGGCCACGGCGGCGCGGCGTTCTGGACCTTCGCGCTGACCGTCGGGATCGACGGCTTCGCCTACGCCTTCGCGTCGATCGTGCTGATCACCTACATGTCGCGGCTCTCGGCCACCGCCCACGCGGCGAGCCAGTACGCCCTGCTGACCTCGCTCTGCGCCCTGCCCGGCAGCCTGCTCGCGGGGTTCTCGGGCTTCGTGATCGAGTGGACCGGGTTCGCGTGGTTCTTCGTCGGCACGTCCCTCATCGGCGTGCCGGTGGCCCTGCTCTGCCTGCTGGTCGCGCGCCGGCACGGGCCGATGGAGCCGGCGGCCGACGCGGCCGGGGACGCGCCGAATCGGGCCACCTGAGGCTGTGTCCCAACACGGGAACGCCCGCGGAAACTGTCTCTTTAGCGGGGATTAACCACAGCACGGCTTAATGGGGTGGACGGTTGATGTCCTCCCCAGACGGGTGACCCGGGCCACGTGCGCGAGAACGGCTCTCGCGGGCGAACGGCGGCGGCTGCCCTGGGGAAGCGCGTACGCGAGTTCCCGAATGGCCCAGGCTGCGTTGTCCCTCGCCGCGTTCCAGACCGCGTATCCGAGCGCGGAATCCCGGCGACCGGCGCCCCCGCGCCCCAGCTACGTCGAGACCGCCTACGACCCGGTCGTCCGCACCCGGGCGCCCTACCCGAGCGCCATGCGGCGCGCCCGTCGCCGCGCCCGGCTGACGACGCTCATCGCTCTCACCGGCGTGAGCCTCGCCGGCTGGGCCGTGTTCAGCCACCCGCAGGGGCCGGCCCGCCCCGAGGCGGAGTCCGTCGCGGCGGCCGGGCCGGCCGCCGTCCCGGTCCCGCAGGCCGCGGCGGCGCCGCGGCCGAGCCTCGCCTGGATGCTCGACCGGAGCCCGGCGCTGGGCGCCGGCACCGCCACGGCCTTCGGGGGCGAAACCCCGCCGGTCGCCGGCTTCCAGGTCGCCGCCGCCGCCCCGTCCCCGGCGGTCCGGGAGATCGCCCGGCAGGTCGCGCAGGCGGAGCGGGCGCGGGCCGCCCAGGTCCGGATGGCCCAGGCCAAAGCTGCAGAGAAAGTCGCCGAGAGAGTCGCGGACAGGACCGGCGAGAGGACCGGCGAGAAAGGGACGGGGGCGCCGGTCCGGATGGCCGCGGCCGAGCCCACGCCCGCCGCCGTCGCACCCGCCCCCGTTCCCGCCCTCGTGCCGCTGCCGGTGGCCCGCCCGCCCGAGCTGCGGCGCGCACCGGCGCCGCCCGCGCGGGTGGCGAGCCGCGCCCTGCCCCGGACCCGCGACGTGTTCCGCGCCGCGATGGCCGAGGAGCCGTCCTTCTTCGAGAAGCTGTTCGGCGTCGGCGCCGCGGCGCCGTCTCAGGACAACCGCCAGGACAACCGCCAGGACAGCCGCCAGGAGCCCCGTCAGGCGCTGGCCTATGCCAGCCCGGACGCCCTGCCGCAGGAGGCGCCGCGCACCCGGATCAGCCCGGAGCCCGATTCGGTGGCCGGAACGGCCGTCTACGACATCACCGCCCGCACGGTGACGCTGCCCTCCGGCGAGGTGCTGGAGGCCCATTCCGGCCTCGGCGAGCACATGGACAACCCGCGCTACGTCCACCTGCGCATGCGCGGCTCGACCCCGCCCGGCACCTACACGCTGACCGAGCGCGAGCGCCTGTTCCACGGGGTCCGGGCGATCCGGCTCAACCCGGTGGGCGGCAGCGCCGCGATCCACGGCCGCGACGGCCTGCTGGCCCACACCTACATGCTGCGGCAGCCCGGCGCCTCGAACGGCTGCGTCTCGTTCCGCGACTACAACCGCTTCCTGCAGGCCTTCCTGCGGGGCGAGGTCCGGCGCCTCGTGGTGGTGGCCGGCAGCGGCGACGGCGGCGGCATCCTCAACCGGATCGGCCTCGCCGGGCGCCGGGGCGGCCGGGGCTGAGGCTCCGCGGGCCCTGCGGCGCGCCGGGCCGGAAGCCCGAGCGTCACGAAAGTCCGAGATGACTTCCGCGCGGCGCGGCTTTACGCGCCCGCCCAAGCTGCCTTAACGGGGCTCAGACGCCAGCCCTGACAAGAGGCACCCGATGAAACTGCCCCGCCGCTTCTTCCAGCCCCTCGCCACCGGCGCGCCGGCCCCGTTCCGCGAACTGCCGGTGCGGCTGGAGCGGATGATCCACTTCGTGCCGCCCCACAACGACAAGGTCCGGGCCCGTGTGCCGGAGCTCGCCGGGACCGTCGACGTGGTGCTGGGCAACCTGGAGGACGCGGTCCCGGCCGACCAGAAGGAGGCGGCCCGCAAGGGCTTCGTCGCCATGGCCCAGGCCACCGATTTCGCCGCCACCGGCACCGGCCTCTGGACCCGGATCAACGCCCTCAACTCGCCCTGGATCTTGGACGACCTGTTCACGATCGTGGCCGAGGTCGGCGACAAGCTCGACGTCGTGATGGTGCCCAAGGTCGAGGGACCGTGGGACATCCACTACATCGACCAGCTGCTCGCCCAGCTCGAGGCGCGCCACGGGGTGACGAAGCCGATCCTGGTCCACGCGATCCTGGAGACCGCCGAGGGCGTCGCCAACGTCGACGCGATCGCGTCGGCCTCGCCGCGGATGCACGGCATGAGCCTCGGGCCGGCGGACCTCGCGGCGTCGCGCGGCATGAAGACCACCCGGGTCGGCGGCGGCCACCCGGATTACCGGGTGCTCAGCGATCCCTCCGGCGATGCCCCCCGCGCCACCGCCCAGCAGGATCTCTGGCACTACACCATCGCCAGGATGGTCGACGCCTGCATGGCCAACGGCATCAAGGCCTTCTACGGCCCGTTCGGCGACTTCTCCGACGGCGACGCCTGCGAGGCGCAGTTCCGCAACGCCTTCCTGATGGGCTGCGCCGGCGCCTGGACGCTGCACCCGAGCCAGGTGGCGATCGCCAAGCGGGTCTTCGCGCCGGACCCGGCCGAGGTGGCCTTCGCGGCCCGGATCGTCGAGGCCATGCCGGACGGCACCGGCGCCGTGATGCTCGACGGCAAGATGCAGGACGACGCCACCTGGAAGCAGGCCAAGGTCATCGTGGACCTGGCGAAGCTCGTGGCCGCGAAGGACCCGGAGCTGGCGGCAGTGTACAAGCTGGGGTGAGGGTTACCGAGCCCGCGATACGCCTTTCCCGTGCGGACTACTCGATTGGCGCATCGTGTGCGGCACAGCAGCGGCAGGATGAAGCGCGGGTCCCCTCTCCCGTGCGGGAGAGGGACAGGGTGAGGGATCAAGTCTGTCCGAAGAAGGCGTGTGCCTACACGCGCGTCGACGGCGTGCCCTATCCTGGACTTTCTCGACCCTCACCCCAACCCTCTCCCGCACGGGAGAGGGGGCGCGTCGCGCTTTGCCGCCAGCGTCGACCTCCGATCCGAGAGGTTCGTCGAGACAGGCCCACGCAAGCGGAACGGCCAAATCATTCGCTGAATGAGCGGCCGAACTGCCGGAGCCGGGCGGTGAATAAGTCAATCCCGCAGGCCCGCAACCTGCGCCGCACTCAAACCTCGGCCGAAGCCAAGCTCTGGCGCGTCCTGCGAAACCGCGCCCTGAACGGCTGGAAGTTTCGCCGACAGCACCCGATCGACCGATTCATCATCGACTTCGCCTGCATCGAGGCCGGACTCATCGTCGAGGTGGACGGGGCGACGCATTCGACGGACGCCGAGATCGCTCGGGATGCCGCGCGGACCGAAATCCTTGAGTCGCTCGGCTTCGCCCTCCTCCGCATCCCGAATGCGGACATCCACAAACATCTTGAAGGCGTGCGCGAGACCATCCTGGCGGCTCTTGAACGCCGCGAGACCGTGTGATCACCCGCCGAACCGCGCCCGGTACTCCTGCGGTGTCGCCGCGACGTGCCGCAGGAAGCTGCGCCGCATCGTCTCCTCGGAGCCGAAGCCGCAGGTCCGGGCGACGCGCTTGACCGGTTGCGCCGTCTCGGCCAGCGCGCGCCGCGCCGCCTCCACCCGCAGGCGCTCCACGGCCCTGGCCGGGGTCAGACCGGTCGCCGCGTGATAATGCCGGCTCAGGCTGCGCGCGCTCATCCCGGCCGCCGCGGCGAGCGCCGGCAGCGACAGGTCGCCGGACAGGTTGTCGGCGATGTAGGCGTGGAGCCGCCCGAACCGCTCCTCGCCCGCCTGCAGCGCCAGCGCCGCGCTGAACTGCGCCTGCCCGCCGGGGCGCTTGAGGAACATCACGAGGTGGCGCGCCACCGTCAGCGCGGTCGCGCGGCCGAGATCCTCCTCGACCAGCGCCAGGGCCAGGTCGATGCCCGCCGTCACCCCCGCCGAGGACCAGACCGGGCCGTCGCGCACGAAGATCGGGTCGGGCTCGATCCGGGCGCGCCGGTAGCGGGCGGCGAGCGCCCCGCAATGCTTCCAGTGGGTCACGGCCCGCCGCCCGTCGAGGAGCCCCGCCGCCCCGAGCAGGAACGCGCCGGTGCAGACCGACGCGACCCGGCGGGCCCGGCCCGCCCGGGCCCGCACCCAGGCCACCAGAGCGGCGTCGTCGCAGGCCGCGACGACGCCGGGGCCGCCCGCGATCACCAGCGTGTCCACCGGCGCGTCGGGATCCGGCAATGGGTCGGCGACCAGCCGCAGGCCCGCCGAGGCGGTGAGCCCCGGGTCGCCGGCCGCGATCACCCGCGGCCCGTAGGGCATCCCGGCGCCGCCGTGCTCGTTGGCGGTGGCGAAGACCTGGAGCGGCCCGGCCACGTCGAGGAGCTGCACCGACGGGAAGGCCAGCACCTCGACCGGGCGCGGCGGATCTGGCGAGAAACGAGGGCTCTTTGGCATTTCGGCCAGATCCTGGCGCGCTAGGATCACCCTGTCCACCACGGAGACCCGGCATGATCCCGCCCGACACCCACCTGCAGATCGGCTCGCTCCTGTTCGAGGGGCTGGACCAGATCGACCTCACCGGCCCGTTCGAGGTCCTGTCCCGGGTGCCCAACAGCACCTACCGGGTCTACGCGCCGGGCCCGGAGCCCGTCCGCGACGTCCGCGGCCTCCGGATGCTGCCGGATGCCACGCTCGCGGAAGCCCCGCGGCTCGACGTGCTGCACGTCCCGGGCGGCACCGGCCAGGAGGCCCTGATGCGGGACCCGGCCGTGCTCGGCTGGATCCGCGGCCAGGCGGCCGGGGCCGGCCACGTCCTCTCGGTCTGCACCGGCGCCCTGATTCTCGGCGCGGCCGGCCTGCTGGTCGGGCGGCGGGCCACGACCTACTGGAACGCCGTGCACCTGCTGCCGTTCTTCGGCGCCGAGCCGGTGGACGCGCGCGTGGTGATCGACCGCGACGCGGACGGGCGCACCTGGGTGTTCGCGGCCGGTGTCACCGCGGGCATCGACGGGGCGCTGCAGCTCGCCGCCGCGCTGCGCGGCGAGGAGGCCGCCCGGACCATCCAGCTCGGCATCCAGTACGCCCCCGAGCCCCCTTTCGACAGCGGCACGCCCCACACGGCCTCCCCGGACACCGTGGCGCGGGTGCGGGCGGCGGCGGCCGACATCACGGCCCGGCGCGAGGCCACGGCCCGGGCGATCGCGACCGAGCTCGGCATCCGGATCCCGTAGGAGACCTCCGATGGACCTGACCCGCGTTCGCGCCTTCGCGGCCGTCCTGGCGGCGAAGGACCGGGACGCCATGCTGGCGCAGATGGCCGAGGGGGGCGTGCTCAACACCCCGCTCGCCGCCGAGCCCGTGCGCGGGACGGCGGCGATCCGGCCGGTGGTCGACGCCTTCGAGAGCCGCGCGATCCTAGAAGGCCCCGTGCACGCCGCCGCCTTCTTCGGCGCGGCGGCCGGCCCGCACCGGCTCGACGGGATGGATGAGCGGCGCCTCGACGCGGCCGGGCGCATCGCCGAGATGACCGTCCCGTGGCGGCCGCTGCCGGAGGCGATCGCCGTCCGGGACCGCTTGGCCCGCGCCGCGGAAACGCCGACTTCCGCGGCGACCGGGTGACACGATCCGTCATCGGACCTATCTGTCCGATCTGGACGGGTTGAACCATGTCGGACGTAACACTGAGAACCGCGAAATTCGCGATCGGCGCCGTGGTGCGCCACCGGATCTACCCGTTCCGGGGCGTCGTGTTCGACGTCGACCCGGTGTTCGACAACACCGAGGAGTGGTGGTTGTCGATCCCCGAGGAGGTCCGGCCGCGCAAGGACCAGCCGTTCTACCACCTGCTCGCCGAGAACGCCGAGACCGAGTACGTGGCCTACGTGTCGGAACAGAACCTCCTGCCCGACACGTCGGGCGAGGCCCTGCGCCACGCCGGCATCGCCGAGATGTTCGAGCGCGACGCCGCCGGCGCGTACCGGATGCGCGACCGCGCCACGAACTGAGGCGCCCGGTCCGTGAAGGTCCTGGCAAGCGGCGGGCGCTCGTCTGCCGCGACGGCCCGTGCCGTCGGACGAGCCCGCCCGATAGTCGCCAAACCGCGCTTCGCCGCCGCGTTCCTGCGCGCTGGCCTGCGCGCTGGCCTGCTCGCTGGCCTGCTCACGGGCACGGCGCGCGCCAACGACAGCGCGGCCGAACTCGATGCCGGCGGCCTCGTCCTGCGGCGCGAGCCCGGGATCGCGCTGGTGAGCGAGGACCTGTCGATCGCCCGCGACCGGATCGACGTGTCCTACCTGTTCCGCAATCAGGTTCAGGAGGCGCGCACGGTCCGGATCGCCTTCCCGCTGCCGCCGATCGACGGGCGGGAACTCAGCTTCTCGGCCCTGGCGCTGCCCCGGCCCGACAGCCCGAACTTCGTCGGCTTCACCGTCACGGTGGACGGCAAGCCCCTCGAGCCCGAGCTGGAGGAGCGCGCCTTCGTGGGCGAGCGCGAGGTGACGGACCTGCTGCGCCGTCACGGCCTGCCGCTGAACCCGCTGCGCTTCGAGGCGATCAGCGCGGCGGCCAAGCGGATCGGCGCGCCCGAATGGGCCGCGCTGGTCAAGGCCGGGCTCTTCCCCGACGTCCCCGACACGCCGGACCGGATGACCGAGGGGCTGTGGCGCGGCGAGGCCAAGTTCCACTGGCTCCAGACCTTCCCGCCCGGGCAGGAGGTCCGCATCGCGCACAGCTACGCGCCGGTGACCGGCTTCCACCTGCTCGAGCCGAAGGCGGCGTCCCGCGCGGCCTACCGGGCGACCTACTGCCTGGACGAGGCGGGGCTCGCGGCGATCCGGCGCCTGCACGCGAAGGCGCCGGATCCCGGCGGCTCCCTGCGGGCGACCGTGGTGCCCTACATCGTCACCACGGCGCGCAACTGGGCCGCGCCGATCGGGCGCTTCACCCTGACGGTCGACAAGGGCAGCCCGGAGGCGGTCGTCAGCTTCTGCCGCACGGACATCCGGAAGACCGGGCCGACCACGTTCCGCTGGGAGGCCCGGGACTACGTGCCCGACCAGGACCTGCGCGTGCTGATCGTCCAGCCGGCTTCGGCGACCCCGGGGACGCGTTAGGTCCCGTCGCCGGGCGGCTCGAACGCGAAGGGCCGGACCTCGCGGCCCGGCCCCCGGTACGGACCCGCCGCGCGGCGGGTCGATGGCGCTTACTTGGCGGCTGGGGCCGGCGCCGGGGCCGCGCCGGCGGCCGGGGCGGCGCCCTGCTGCTGCTCGAGCTTCTTGCGCATATCCTCGGAGCGCTTCTCCAGCTCCGCCTGGAGCTTCTTCTGCTGTTCCTCGAGGACCTTCGGGTCGATGGCCGGGCCGTCGAAGGCCTTGCCGAAGCCGGCCAGCGGCACCGCGAAGGTGACCTCGCGCTGGGTCTGGTTCTGGACCGAGACGTTCAGGGTCGTGCCCTTCTTCATCGCGGCGATCACGCCGGCATCGACGCCGCCGGCCTCGGCGAAGCAGCCGTTCGGGAAGCAGACCGCGAAGCGGCCGGCGGTCGCCGCCTGGCCGTCGACGCTGAAGCGGATGCCCGGCTGCAGCAGCAGGCCGAGCGGCAGCAGGTAGCGCACCACGCGCACCTCCTGCTTCTGGGCGGCGTTCTTCATCTCGTAGACCGCCACGGCCAGCACCGGCTGGCCCTGGTCGGACACGAAGTCGCGGGTCGTGTAGCAGATGTCGGTGCCCGAACCCTGGTCCTTGCCGCAGACCTTGGTCCAGTCGGCCTGGCTCGGCTCGGACTTCACCGCGACGATCTGCGGGCCCGTCTGGGCGGCCGGGGTGTTGGCCGCGGGGGTGCCCGGAGCGGTCGGCGCCGGGGCGGCCGGCGCGGGCGCGGCGGGCTTCTTCGGCTGCGCCAGGGCCGGCGCGGCCGCGAGGCCGAGGCCCGCGAGGCCGAGGAGGGCGGCGCGGGCGAGCGTCGCGGTGCGGGTGAAGGACATCGGCTCTGACCCCTTGGAAGAGACGTGGTGTGGCTGGCAGGATGCGGAGCCGGCCTGGCGGCAGGTCCGCCGGAGCGTCCGGCTGCCCGCCGCGTTGGCGCGCCGCCCGGAACTCCGGATGAATCGGTCCGGCCATCGGGCGGGACGGGCGCCGTCTGCGCGCATCCCTCTCCCCGGCGACCGGGCGGCCTGCCTTTCCCCTCGAATGAGGCGAAGGCATGACACCGCGGCCGGGGAAGCTGTCGGAACCGTCCCGACCGCGCCCGGCCCCCGATAGGCTCCCATCCGCCCGGCCGCAAGCGCGACGTTGCGCGGCCGCGAGGCACGAGCGCGTGATCGGGCCGCGCCGCCGGACGCCGCCGAAGGCCTTCCGGACGCCCTCCGGCAGCGATCGGCAGCGATCGGCGGCGCGGCCGCTCTTAGCGGTCGGTTAACCCTGTCGGGCCGAGATGATAGGCGTTCTGCAGGATCGGCGGGGGCGGCGGGTTTGAGCGCGTTGGCGGTGGCGGAGTGGGCGGAAGACGCCGCACCGGACGCGTCCGCGCGATCCGAGGACGCGCCCGACGGCCTGTCCGGAGTCCTGTCCGGACGCCTGTCCGACGGTCTCGCGACCCGCCTGTTCGCCGCCGCCCTGGCGGGCCCGCAGCGCACCCTCCTGCGTGATTCGGGGGACCGGGTCGCGTGGTGCGGGCGCCCGTCCATCACCTGGACCTACGCGGCCGCCGCCGAGATCGTCGGGCGGCTCGCCCGCGGGATCGCCGCGTGGCGGCTCCCGGCCGGCAGCCGGATCGGGCTGTGGTATTCGGGCGGTGCCGAATCGGCCCTCGCCCACCTCGCCGTCGAGGCGGCCGGCCACCTGCCCTGCGCGATGCCCGCCCTCTGGGACGAGGCGGAGCTCTCCGCCGGGATCGAGGCCGCGGGCCTCGTCGCTGTGCTGACGGAGGGCCGCCGCGGCGCGCGCCGGCCCGCCGAGGACCTCACCCGCGCGGCCATGCGCCATTTCGCCCTGCGCTACCTCGCGGCCTTCGGCCCGAGCGTGCCGGACGGTGTGATCAGCCTCGACGCGATGGCCCTGGAGCGGGGCGTGGTCGAGCCGGCGCCGGGCCGCGGCCTCGTCACCTTCGCGGGCGGCGATCCCGGCCGGCCGGTCTACCGCACCGCCGCGGCGCTGGCGGCGGCGGTCGCCGCCCATCTCGACGCGCTGCCCCTGACCGCGGACGAGCGGGTCCTGACGCTCCTGCCCGGCCACGACCTGCGCGGCCTCGTGACCGGCCTGGGCACCGCCCTGGCGGCCGGCGCCGGCCTGGAGACCGTTCTGCCCTTCGACGAGACCGGGTTCCGCGCCGCCCTGCTGCGGCCGGTTCCGACCCGGCTGGTGGTCCCGGCGCGGGTCGAATCGGCCCTCGCCGCCCTGCCGCTGCCCTGGACCGTCCGGGTCCTCGACGTGGTCCACCGCGCGCCCGCCCGGCTGACCCCGCGGGGCGCCGGGCCCGCGGGCCCGCAGCGCCTCGATTCGCTGGTCCTGGGTGAGGCGCTCGTGCTGACCCGCCCCGGCCCGGACGACCTCGCCGCGACCCTGGCCGAGCCCGGGCAGGCCTTCCTGCCCCGCGATCTCCTGGACCTCGCCGCCGGCGCCGACGGCGACCTCGCCTGCCGGGGGGCGGCCTGTGCGGCCTCCCCGCTCACCCGCGGCGCGATCCCGGCGACGGACCCCCTGGCGTGGCGGAGCACGGGCTTCCGCCCGCTCCGCGCGGACGGGCGCGTGGACGGGCGCGCGAACGGGGCGGTCGCGGCGATCGCCGCCGCCGTCGCGACCGTCCCCTCCGCCTGAACGGCGGACGATCGCCGGTTCATCCGGCACTCAGGCGGCGCGGATAATCTCGCATCTGCACACGAACCGACGGATCCGATCCGCCTCTTCGCGGGTTCTGCATCGGATTGTCGTGACGGCTATCTTTCCAAGCCGTCCGGGATGGAGTACCGCTCAAGCTTATGGGTGCGCTGCAACAAGTGCTCGTGGTCGACGACGGCGTCCGCGCCGTGGACCGGTCCCTCTCGGGCGAGCTGGCCAGCCTCGGATACGCGAGCGTGACCGCCTCGATGGAGGCGGCCGACGACGTCCTGACCGTGATCGCCCGTCCGGCGGCCGTGCTGCTCCAGGCGCCCACCCGCCGGAATCCCGCCTACGCCCGCCGAGCGGCCCGCCTCCGCGGCCAGCTGCGCGAGCGCGGCATCCCGGTGATCCTCATCGGTGATTCGGGCGAGGCCCGAGGCGGCGGCCCGGTCGATCTCGCGACCCGGCTCGGCGCCTACGTCGCCGCCCAGCCGGATCTCTGAGGCCCGCCCCGGCGCGCGCCGAGGTCGCGGCGTCCGGGCGCTCGCGCCGGGACTGAGGCCGCCTCCGGGAAACGCCGTCCGACCGCTCCCTGTCACTGCCGGTGCCGCACGAGGCGCGGGTCCCCTCTCCCGCGCGGGAAAGGGGGCGCCGCTGGCGCGAGACGATCGGGAACGGTCCTAGCGCGCCGCGCGCATCAGCTCCGGCGCGCCGATCCGGGGCAGCACGCCCTCCCGCATCACCAGGCGCCGCAGCGGTCCGAGCTGCGTCATCGCCAGCAGGCCGAGACCGCGCAGCGCGTCGACCGGCAGCAGGTCGGTGAGCAGGCTGCGGTTGAGGAGATCGACCGCGGCGGTGCGCGCGGCCGTGTCGACGCGGCGCGCCCGCGCGTAGCCGTCGAGCACGGCGCGGGAGCCGGGATCGCGGCGGTCGCGGGCGGCGGCCAGCACCGCGTCGCGCAGGGTCGCGGCGTCGCGCAGGCCGAGATTGAGCCCCTGCGCGCCGATCGGCGGGAAGACGTGGGCCGCCTCCCCGATCAGCGCCAGCCGCGGGGCCACGGGGGTCGCCACCGCGAGGCCGCGCATCGGCACGAGGCCGCGGGGGCCGTCGACCCGCATGGCGCCGAGCATCGCCCGGGCCTGCCGCTCCACCGCCTGCCCCAGCGCCGCGTCGTCGAGGGCGGCGAGCCGCCGGGCCGCCCCCTCCCCGGTCACCCAGACGAGGCTGGACCGGTGGCCGCCGGGCAGCGGCACCAGGGTGAAGGGCCCCGACCGGGTGTGGAACTCGGTGGAGACGTCGCGGTGCGGGCGCGCGTGGGCCAGGATCGTGGTGATGGCGCTCTGCGGGTAGGTCCAGTCGCGCACGCGGACGCCGCTGGCGGCCCGCAGCGGCGAGCGGGCCCCGTCGGCCCCCACCACGAGCCGGGCCTCGACGGCACGCTCGTCCGCCAGCGCGACGCGGGCGGCCGCCTCGCCGGGCACGGCGCCGGCGGCGTCCGCCTCGACCAGGGTGAGGTTGTCCTGCGCCCGGGCGCGGGCGCGCAGGCTCTCGACCAAGCGGGCGCTCTCGACGTTCCACCCGAAGGCGTCGAGGCCGATCTCGGCGGCGCGGAACCGCGCCGGCGGCGGCCGGAACAGGCTGCCGGTGTCGTCGACGATCTGCAGCGTGCAGAGCGGGCTCGCGTGCGGCGCCACCGCCTCCCAGGCGCCGAGCGCGTCCAGGAAGCGCACCGACCCGTCGAGGAGCGCGACGGTCCGTCCGTCCGCCACCGGGGCGTGGCGCCCGACCAGCGCCGTGGGGATCCCTTCGCGGGCGACCGCCAGGGCGGCGGCGAGCCCCGCGGCCCCGGCCCCGACCACGGCGACCTCGAAGACGGTGTTGGTGTCCTCCGGCATGGTGTCCTGCACGATCGACGCGTCCCACTCGGGACAGTGTGGCGTCGGGCTTCCCAAGGTTCCGGTTGATGCGCGGCCCCGTCATCGCGAGCGGAGCGACCCGGGGCAGCGGGACGTCAGGAAGCGCGGTGCCACCCTGGGTCGCTTCGCTCCGCTCGCGATGACGGCGGTGTCGAAGTCATCAACCGGGGACGCTGTTCGCGAGCCCGGCACGTCTCGTATCTGCGCTTTTCAGCGGATCTGCCAAGACCGGCGACGCGGGGCCACGGCGCCGCAGCCCGTCAACCCAGGAACGCCGCAAGCTCCGAGAGAACCGCGTCCGGCCGCTCCTCCTGGAGGGTGTGACCGCAATCCAGCGCCCGGCCCGAGACGTCGGTCGCCTTCTCGCGCCACGTCTCCAGCACGTCGTAGGTCCGGCCGACTACGCCCTTCGCGCCCCAGAGCGCCAGCAGCGACGCG
The DNA here is from genome assembly GCF_900112625.1 of Methylobacterium sp. 13MFTsu3.1M2. NCBI lineage: Bacteria > Pseudomonadati > Pseudomonadota > Alphaproteobacteria > Hyphomicrobiales > Methylobacteriaceae > Methylobacterium > Methylobacterium sp. 13MFTsu3.1M2. The sequence continues at coordinate 119,080 of NZ_FOMM01000011.1, read as the reverse complement.
GTGATCCGGACCTCGGCATCGGCCGCGTCGTGCTCCAGGTCGATCCCGGCGGCCGCCCGGTAATCCTCGCAGATCGCGTGGCGGCACGCCGGGTCGGAATAGCAGCGCAGGTACTCGGCGAAGAGCTCCGGCGGGGTCGAGCCGGGGGTCTTCGACTGGCCCTCGACGTGGTGGCGCAGGAAGTATTCCGGATCGGCCCCGATCAGCGTCTCCGGGAGGGGATAGGGCTGGATGAAGAAGAACCACCAGAAATAGCGTGTGGCGAAATCCTTGTCGGTGCGCGCGTACATGGTCGCGGTCGGCGCGATGTCGAACACGGCGATCCGCTCCACGGCCTGCGCATGATCCAGGGCGAGGCGGTGGGCGACGCGCCCGCCCCGATCGTGGCCGACCACCGCGAACCTTTCGTGGCCGAGCGCGCGCATCACCGCCACCGCGTCGGCCGCCATGGCGCGCTTGGAATAGGCGACGTGGCGCTCGCCGCCCGGGGGCTTGGCCGAATCGCCGTAGCCGCGCAGGTCCATGGCCACGACGGTGCGGGTCTCCGCAAGCCGCGGCGCGACGTGGAGCCAGGTCGACAGGGTCTGCGGATGGCCGTGCAGGAGCAGCACCGGCGGCCCGGACCCGGCCGAGCGGGCGTTGATCGTCACGCCGGGCGCGGTCTCGATCCGGTGCCGGTCGAAACCCGGCAGGAAGTCGCGGGCCATGGATTCGGTCTCCGGGGTCGGTCTCCATCCTGCCGCACTGGCGCGCCGGGATGCACCGGATGATAAGGCGCCTCCGGCACCATGTCCGCCGAACCGCCATGACAGATGCACGCGCGACTCAGGACCCGGCCTTGAAGGATTCCGACGCGGCCGAGGCGCCGGCGGCGGAGGCCGCCCCCGCGCCTGCCGTCGCCCCGCCCCTGCGGCCGAGCATCCTCGACCCGCTCTTCGCGCCGGCCCGCGCCCTGCCGGGGATCGGGCCGAAGATGGCGCCGCTCATCGAGAAGCTGCTCGGCACCCCCGAGCGCGAGGCCCGGGTCGTGGACCTGCTGTTCCACCTGCCCCAGGGCGGCGTGGCGCGGAAGCTCATGGGCTCGATCAGCGAGGCCCCCACCGGCGAGCCGGTGACGATCGGCGTCACCGTGGTGGCGCACCGCCCGGCCCAGGCCGGGCCCGGCCGGCGCCCGCACCGGGTGCTGGTGGAGGATGCCTCCGGCGACATCTCCCTGGTCTTCTTCGGCATGCCCCGCGCCCGGGTGGAGAAGATGCTGCCGCTCGGGTCGCACCGCTACATCACCGGCCGGATCGACCTCTGGGACGGCACCCGCCAGATGGTCCACCCGTCGCGGATCGTGGACGAGGCGGGCCTCGCGGAACTCCCCGCCGTCGAGCCGGTCTACGGCGCCACCGAGGGGCTGACCTCCCGGGCGATCAACAAGCTCGCGGTCGCGGCCCTCGACCGGCTGCCGGTCCTGCCGGAATGGCAGGACCCGGCCTGGCTGGAGCGGAACCGCCTGCCCGCCTTCGCGGACGCGCTCCGCCTCGAGCATCGCCCCGAGGAGGCGCCCCCGAAGGCCGAGGACCCGCTCCAGCCGCCGCCCGCGACGCCGTCCCGGAAGCGGCTCGCCTACGACGAGCTCCTCGCCTCGCAGCTGGCGCTGGCGCTCCTGCGCGCCCGCCAGCGGCGCAAGGCCGGCCGCGTCAATGCCGGCGACGGCGCCCTGAGCGGGCGCCTCGAGGCCGCCCTCCCCTTCGCGCTGACCGGCGCGCAGGGCCGGGCGGTGGCGGAGATCCGCGCCGACCTCGCGGCGCCCCGGCGGATGCTGCGCCTGCTCCAGGGCGATGTCGGCTCGGGCAAGACCGCGGTGGCCCTGCTCGCCATGGCCTCGGCGGTCGAGGCCGGGCGTCAGGCCGCCCTGATGGCGCCCACCGAGATCCTGGCGCGGCAGCATTTCGAGCGGCTGAGGCCGCTGGCCGGCTCCTTACGCCTGCGCCTGATGACCGGCCGCGACCGGGCCGCGGAGCGCAAGGCGACGCTGGCCGACCTCGCCGCGGGCGAGATCGACATCCTGGTCGGCACCCACGCCCTGTTCCAGGAGGCGGTGACGTTCCGCGACCTCGGCCTCGCGGTGGTGGACGAGCAGCACCGGTTCGGCGTGCACCAGCGCCTCGCGCTCGGCGCCAAGGGCGAGGCGGTGGACTTCCTGGTCATGACCGCGACGCCGATCCCCCGCACCCTGGCGCTGACCTTCTTCGGCGACATGGACGTCTCGATCCTCGACGAGAAGCCCGCCGGCCGCCAGCCGATCCGGACGATCACGCTGCCGACCGAGCGGATCGACGAGGTCGTGGCCGGCCTCGCCCGGGCGATCGCCGGGGGCGAGCGGGTCTACTGGATCTGCCCCCTTGTGGAGGAATCGGAATTCGTCGACCTCGCCGCCGCGGCCGAGCGCTTCGACGATCTGCGGAAGCACTTCGGCGACGCGGTCGGGCTGATCCACGGCAAGATGCCCGGCCCCGAGAAGGACGCCGCCATGGCGCGGTTCGCCGCCGGGGAGACCAAGCTCCTGGTCTCGACCACGGTGGTGGAGGTCGGAGTCGACGTGCCCGAGGCCACCATCATGGTGATCGAGCACGCTGAGCGCTTCGGGCTGGCGCAGCTGCACCAGCTCCGCGGCCGGGTCGGGCGCGGCTCGAAGGCCTCCTCGTGCCTGCTGCTCTACCGGGGGCCCCTCGGGCAGGTGTCCCGGGCCCGGCTGGAGATGATGCGCGCGAGCGAGGACGGCTTCCGCATCGCCGAGGCCGACCTGAAGCTGCGCGGCGAGGGCGAGGTGCTCGGCACCCGCCAATCCGGCATGGCGGCGTTCCGGCTGGCGCGGCTGGAGAGCGACGCCGCCCTGCTGGAGGCCGCCCGCGACGACGCGCGGATGATCGTGGAGCGCGATCCCGGCCTCAAGAGCCCGCGGGGACAGGCGCTGCGGGCGCTGCTCTACCTGTTCGAGCGGGAGGCCGCGATCCGGCTGATCGGGGCCGGATGAACGGTTTCCTGAACGGATTCGTTCAGGAAAGTCCGGCCTTCCTGAACGGCCGGATCCGGAATCGCCGTCGCGCGACCGGATCGGTACTCCGATGCGCCGATGTCACAGGCTCTCTGAAAAAGTGTTTCGTTTCAGAGGTTTGACGGGATCGCGCGGAAGCTTGGCGGCGCCGTACGGGCGGTCCGAGAGGCTCCGGACAGGCCTCGTGATCTTGCATCAGCCATATTCTTCCCTTAACTGGAGATGAACGAATGGCCCGGTAAGCCGGGACATCACGGACGAATCTGGAGGACGGACATGTCGAACGGACTGTTCCAAGGCCTGCCGGGCTCCCACGAGATGGCCGGTGCCCACGCCCTGCCGACCGAGCCCTGGCTCCTGCCGATCTCGGATCGCGCCGCCGAGGCGGCGGGCAAGACCGCGGACGAGCTGCAGGCCGCCGTGCGTCGGGCGTCCCGGCCCTTCTGGCTGGCCGCCAACGGGCTCTGCATCGCGCTGGGCCTCGCCCTCACCCTGCAATGCGCCTCCGGCTGGGGCCCGGCGGCGCCCCGCAGCGCCGTGACGGTCGCGCAGGCGACGCCGCCGACCATCGCGCCGCAGACCGCCTCGCTGCAGCGCTGAGCCGAACAGCAGCCCGACTATCAGAGGCCGTCCCGCGTGCGCGGGACGGCCTTTCTCGTGGACGATGGCCGCCAATCCCACGGTCTCCCGCAAGCCGAGGAGCGGTGAGCTCGGCGCGCAGGAGGCCTGGATCGCGCGCCGGCGCCTCGGGAAGGCCCCTTGAGCGGACCGGAGGTCGTCCCCGCTTCGACGGTTCCGGTCGACGCTGCCGTCATCGCGAGCGCAGCGCAGCGACCCAGGGCAGCGGGACGTCCTGCACCGTGGCGCGAGACGGGGTGGCTCAGGCCGCCGAGACGGCGACGAAGCCGGCGACGAAGCCGGCGACCGGGCGCCGCATCACGCGTCCTGCGGCTCCCGGCGGGGCAGCGGTCCGCCGGCCTGCTGGGCCGCCCGCAAGGTGGCCGCCATGGCGTTGAGGCGGCCCTGCGGGTCCTCCGGCTGGATCACCCCGGCCGACATCACCAGCTTGGCGGCGTCGTCGACGCTGATGGCGAGCTCCACCACCTCCGCGCGCGGCAGGTAGAAGAAGAAGCCCGTGGTCGGGTTCGGCGCGCAGGGCAGGAAGACGCCGACGAGGTCGTCCGCCGGCGCCCCCCGGGCCCGCAGCGCCCCCTCGACCTCGTGGGCCGCCGGGGCGGACAGGAACACCACCGACCACGTGCCCTTCACGGGGAACTCCACGAGCCCCACCGTGCGGAACGAGGTGCCGTTGGCCGAGAACAGCGTCTCGAAGATCTGCCGCAGGCCCTTGTAGAGGCCGGAGATCACGGGGGTCCGCGCCAGCAGGACCTCGCCGAACTCGATCACCGAGCGTCCGACGAGGTTCGCCGTGAGGAAGCCCAGCAGGGTCACCGCCAGGAACGCGATCACGAGGCCGAGGCCCGGGATCGAGAACGGCAGGTAGTGGTCCGGCAGGTAGCTCGCCGGGACCAGCGGCTTCACGAACGAATCGATCAGCGCGATGAACCACCACGTGATGTAGGCCGTGATGGCGAGCGGGCCGGCGACGATGATGCCGGTGAGGAAATAGGTGCGCAGCCGGCCGCGCGCGCTGACCCGCGTCTTCGGGGTGCCGCCGCCCGCCGCGGCGTCGGGCTCGGGAACCTGGATCGGCGGGGGAATCGGCGCCACGGGTGCCCTCTCGGCCGCACCACGCGCGGCGATGACGCTGCGGGGCCGTCCCCCGCTGGCAGAGAGGTAGCGGTTGCGCTTGTCCGCCTCAAGGGCGGCCCCGCCTCCCTCAGGCGTCCGCACCCGGCGGTCGGGCGGCGGGGACCGGCATCGCGTCCCGGGGAATCACGGCGCCGCGATGCCCGATCACCGCCCCGGCCAGGCGGTGCGCCTCGGCGGCGGCGGCTTCCGGTGCCAGCCCGGCGATGCGCGCCGCGAGGTAGCCCGCCGCGAAACTGTCGCCCGCCGCCGTCGTGTCGACGACCCGCGCGGCCCGCCCGGCCGGCACCGCGGTGTCGGCCCGGCCGTGCAGCACCCGGGCGACGGGGCCGGATCCGTCCGAGGTCTTGAGCACGATCTCGGCCCGGCCGCGGTGGCGCAGCACCTCGTCCTCGCCCGCCGCGCCGAACAGCCAGTCCAGATCCTCGGCCGAGGCGAAGATCACGTCGGCGAGGTCCAGGGCCGCGCGGAAGGCCGCCCAGGCCTCGTCCCGGTCGGGCCAGCCGCGGGGACGGTAATTGGTGTCGAAGGCGACCCGCCCGCCCCGCTCCCGCAGGCGCGACAGCGTCTCGAACAGGGCGGCGCGCCCGGTCTCGCCGTAGAGCGAGAGGCTGATGCCGGACAGGTAGACGAGGTCGTAGCGCTCCAGCTCCGCCTCCGTCTCGGCGGCGCCCGGCTCGGTGAAGAGGTCCCGGGCCGCGGCCCGGTCGCGCCAGTAGTGGAAGCTGCGCTCGCCGTCGGCATCCGTGCGGATGATGTAGAGGCCCGGCATCCGGCCCTGCAGGCGCCGGACCCGGTCGAGGCCGATGCCCTCGCGGCCCCAGGCCGCCGCCATCTCGTCGCTCCAGATGTCGTCGCCCAGCGCGGTCACGTAGTCCACCGCGACGCCGAGGCGCGCGAGGTAGAGCGCGGTGTTCAGCGTGTCGCCGCCGAAGCCCCGGACCAGATTCCCGTCCGGGCGTTCGGACAGTTCGACCATGCACTCGCCGATGCAGGCGACCCTCATGCGGTTCCTCCCGGTGCGCGACCCCGTGTCCCCGCATTGTACGGCCCGGCCTGTCAATCGCCACCGGTCCCGACCTCGCCGCGCCGGCCGCGCTCGCATGGCCCCGTCGCGCGCCCGTCTGAGGAGCCTCGACGATCCAAGGATCAGCGCGCCAGTCGCTCGATTTCGTGGGATGTGCATATCGATAATTTGGCAATGTATTGTAATATTCGCACAATGACCGATTATTAATCATATACAATCAATAGAATTCGCAATAAAATCTGTAATATTCGTGCATGACTCGTCATAGAACCTCGACGTCACGCTTTTATGAAGTTTGATTCAATGCCGGAGCGGAAAATCACCATTCTTAAACACCGAAGGTCAGAGAACCTCCTTCGCGACAGGGGTCATTGTCGAGCGAGATCCGGTCGCGTTGCTGTCGTGACGGTGTGTGCCGAACGCGCCGAGGGGCGGGATGCGGTCGGGGATCCCGGAAACCTCCGTTCACAGCGCGGCAGGAACGAATCCGTTCGATCGGGAACAAATCGCCTCGGGCTGGAATGTCGATGCAAGATGTTTGTCGATCGCGGGCGCCATCTCAATGGAGATACGTGCCGTATCTGAAGAAATACCGGATGAATGGTGAAGTGTTGTGCCGGAAAAATTCTCGTGGCCGAACGGCGGGAACGGTGATACGGTTCGAGCGGTGCTGAGATGTTCCATACTGCTTTAAGCGCTCTGACTTTCTCGTCGGGAGAGTTCCTGACTCTCACGGAAAGTCGGGGCGTGAGTGGGGCCTGGAGCTGGATCTTCGCGGGCGAGGAGCAGGTCTGGTCGCCCGGGTTCTACCGGCTGCTCGGGCTCGTTCCGAACGCCGCGAAGGCGCGCTACGACCTGTTGCTGAGCCTGATCCATCCCGAGGACCGGCCTCTCATGCCGGCGCTGGCGGACATCCGGCAGGGGCACGTGCCCCGCGAGGTCATCGTCCGGGTGATCCGGACGAACGGCACGGTGCGCACGCTCTCGCTGACGATGGAGGTGCGCGTCTCGGCGGAGGGGCGGCCCGTCGCCCTCAGCGGCACGGCGCTCGACGTGAGCGACCGCGAGCAGTTGGCGCGCCTGCGGCAGGAAGAGCGCCGCCGGCAGAGCGCGCTCTACCTCACGGAGCACATCACGACCTTCTCGATGGGGCTCGACCGCGTCCGGGACATCCCGTTCGCCGTCGCCCAGGTCCACGGGCTCCCGCTGGAGGAGATCTGCGCCGAGCCGTATATCCTGATCGTTCCCGAGGAGCGCGCGGGCTTCCGGGCAGCGGCCCTGGAGCAGATCGAGCGGCGGGCGTTCTTCCAGGGGGGCGCCCACGAGCGCCTCGCCAACGGCGAGCTCTGGCACTTCCGGATCCTCACGATGCCGGTCTGGGATCCGGACGGGACCTATCTCGGGCGCTGCGGGCTCAAATACCCCGTCCGCAACCACGCCCCGCCCCCCGGCGGCCTGCACGAGGGGCTGGAGCATTCCGTGAGCGGCCACCACCTGCGGGCCGCGCGGGCGCTCCTCGACTGGTCGATGATGGAGCTCGCTCAGGCGAGCGGCCTGTCGCATTCCACCGTGCGGCGTCTGGAAGAGGACAGCGAGCATCGGGGAAGCCGGTCCCGCCTGCACGCGGTCGAGGCGCTGCGCCGGGCGAGCGTCCGGTTCGTCCCCATCGATGACGGGACCCTGGCGGTCGCCCGGGTCTGAGCGGATCCCGCGACCGGCGGGCGCTCGCGGGATCCGCCCTGCCCCGCCCACCGGGTCATCGGGGTCGGTCTCCGCGCTGGCCCCCTGGGCCCCCCCGACCCCAGCGCGGAGACCGGGACGGGCGGATCGGGCGATCCGCCGTCAGGCATCCCCGCGCCCGTGTCCCGCGGCGGCCCGGACGGGGCCGCCGATCCAGGGCGGTGCGGGCCTGGCCGCCTCAGGCCGCCTTGTGTCCGAGCTGGATCGCCTTGGCGATCTCCGAGCGCTTGGCGGCGTAGCCCGGGGCCACCATCGGGTAGTCGGCCGGCAGGCCGTACTTCGCCCGGTAACGCTCCGGCGTGAGGCCGTGCGCCGTGAGGTGACGCTTCAGGGTCTTGTAGGACCGGCCGTCGATGAAGCTGATCAGGCCGTCCTGCTGGATCGAAGCCTCGATCTGCGCCGCCGTCGGGCCGGTCCAGCCGGGACCGGATCCCGAGCCGCCGCCCTGCAGCACCGATATGGCCGTGTGCACCTGGTCGATCAGAACCGGCAGGTCGCCCACGCCCACCGCATTCCGAGACACGTAGGCCGCGACCAGTGATGCCGTGCACTTGATCAGGTCTGTGTTCAGGTCCGAGGTCTTTTCGTTCAGATCGATGGTGTTCATGAATCCCCCAGTACCGAAATTCGAGTCATGAAAACCGGCGCATCGATAAAGCTGAGGCTAGGATCAGCTTTTACCGCCCAAGCATGCGCCGAATTGCTTCGAGTGTGCCAAGATTGGCGCGTAACTATACAAAAACTGTCTATTTTGTCTATACTTTATCTTAGGATGTTCTTTGAACATTTTCTGTTCTTGCGAGGCAACATGAGGTTGCCAGGCCTGCGGCGTCTCGCAAACAGTGCGCAGTTTCGGCCTCCGGTCCGTGAGGCTGTCCGCGATGACTGCGAACGGCCGCGCGATGACGGGCTGCAGGGGCGCGAATCAGCGGCGGAGACAGGGACGGATCGCGGATGCCGCCCGGTTACGGGTCGATCGGACCGCGGCCCGCGTCCCTGCTGACCATCGGTCGGGCGGCGCGCGACGGGATCCCGGGGGCCGTGGCGCTTCTCCACGGCCTCTCGCGCCGCGACCGGGCCGCGATTAACAAAGTTCTCAGGCAAGGCGTGGATCGTGCGCGCCGGGCGCGTCGCGAAACGCTCGCGCGTTGGGAGCCTCGTTCCGGCCGTGACGGCACGGCGGCATCCGTGCGAGAGGCCCGTCGACGCGCGCTATCGAGGGCGACCCCTATGTCCGGACCCTGTGCGACCACTATCCCGCGCGCGCTCTCCGCGCTCGAAGCGCCCGGACCGGGCGCCGCGGACGCGGTCGGCGGCCGGATGCCGCCCCTCTGGATGCTGCTCGTCGGCCGGGCCGCGGTCCGCCGTCACTGGCACCTCATCGCCGCCACCGGCCTGCTGTGGTCGTCGCTCGGCCTCCTGGTGGTGATCGATTCCCTTGACGGTGCGCTCCACGTCCCGGACCGGTGGTTCGGCCTGATCCTCCTGGCCGAGGGCGTGAGTTCCCTCCTCGTCGGCGCGTCCGCGATCGGTGCCGCGCGCCGCCTGCGCCTCGCCAAGGGCGCGCTGCTGTCGGTCATGGCCGTGCTGATCATGATGGCCACGAAGCACAGCACCTTCCTGCTCGCCATGATCTTCGGCGTCGCCTTCGTGGTCGACGGCCTCGTCCGGATCACGATCGCCGGCCTGCTGAAATTCGCTGGCTGGCGGATGTCGGTCGCCCTCGGCGGCCTCAGCATCGCCTTCGGCCTGTTCCATCTCCAGCCCTGGCCGACCTGGTACGCCGGCACGGTCGGCTACTGCATCGGCATGTTCCTGATCCTGAACGGCGCCAACCTCGCGCTGGTCGGGCTGCGCACCCGGCGCCTGGGCACCGCCGAGCCGGCCGTGTCGGTCGGCGGCGACGAGCCCGGCAGCCTGACGGTCTATGTCTGGACGCCCACCGGGCAGGCGACCACCCCCGCCGGCCAGCGGCTGATCCGGCGCTACGTCGCCTCCGTCGACAAGGCCGGGCGCTTCTCCACCGGCCACGCGGCCCTGCAGCAGGGCGACGACCTCTACGTCAGCCACTACCCCGCGGTGGAGATCGACCGCTCCCCCGCCAACCTGCGCTCGAGCCTGCGCGCGGGCCCGGAGAACGACGTGCCCGGGCGCTTCCTGCCCTCGCACGCCGCGGAGGTGGCGGACTGGTGCCCCGCGACGGTGGCGGTGACGCTGAACGGCATCGACGCCGCCCGGCTGCGGGCGTTCTGGGCGCAGTACAGCCGCGACACCACCTACAACTTCATCAGCCGCAACTGCTCCACCACGGTGGCGCGGGCGCTGGACATCGCCGTGGAGGGCGCGTTCAGCCGCGGCGGGCATCCCTGGCGGCGGCTCGCGGCGGCGCTGACCACGCCGGAGTTCTGGGCGGCGGCCTTCCTGCGCAACGGGGCGCGGTCCATGACCTGGACCCCGGGCCTCGTGCTCGATTACACGCGGGCGCTGAGCGCCCTCGTGGATCCGGCCTCGCCGGTGCCGTCGATCGCCTGGAAGCGGGTCGGCTGGCGGCTCCTGCGCAACTGGCGGGCGCGGGACCTCGCGCCCCTGAGCCCGATCGCCCGGCAGCCCTCCGTGCCGGGAGCTGGCCCGACAGAAGCCTGATCCCGACCTGATCCCGGCCCGATCGGGACTCGGGACCGCGGTCGCCCGCTCAGGGGTCCTTGCGGGCGGCGGGGCGGCCGGCGGCGAGGTCGCCCGCGATGGCCTGCATCACCGCCAGCGTGTCGACCTCGTCCTGCTCGGCGCCGTGGTCGCTGAGCTTCACGATCACCGTGCCGGTCGCGCGGTTCACGTAGATGTACTGGCCGTAGACGCCGATCGCCGAGATGTCGTCGTCCTCGCCGCCCGGGGCGTGCCACCACTGGGCCGAGTACTGCCAGCCGTCGACGTCGCGCCGGGCCGGCGTCATGATCCGCTCGATCCAGCGGCCCGGGATGATGCGGTGATTGCCCGACCGGCCCTGGTCGGCCACCAGAAGGCCGAGGCGGGCGAAGTCGCGGGCCGTCGCGTTGATGCAGCAGAACGCCTTCTCGATGCCGCCGGGCCGGTCGAGGTTCCAGGTGGCGTCGGCCTGGGCGCCCATCGGCTTCCAGATCCGCTCCGAGAGGATGTCGGCCAGCGGCTTGCCCTCGACCCGGGCGAGGATCAGGCCGAGCAGCTCGGTGTCGATGCTGCGGTAGCGGCCCTTGGTGCCGGGCTTGAACGCCAGGTGGGCGTTGTCGCGCACGAAGGCCGTGAGATCGCGCGTCAGGTACATGCCGGCGGTGCCGGTCAGGGGATGCCGGGGGTCGTAGTTCTCCGGCACGGCGATGCCGCTCGCCATGTCGAGGAGGTTGCGCACGGTGATCTGGCCGAAGACCGCGCCGTTCCGCAGCTCGGGCAGGAGGGTGGAGACCCGGTCGGTCTCGGCGAGCTGACCCCGCGCCACCGCGGCGCCGACCAGCAGCGAGACGATGGACTTCGCCACCGACCACGAGGGGAACAGCGTCTCCGGTCCGGTGCCCGCGCGCTGCCACTCGTGGATCAGGACGCCGTCCTGCAGCACCAGGAACGCGTTGGTGTGGGTCGCCTCCAGCACCGTCATCAGCGGGACCGTCTTCCCCTTCCAGGGGACGCGGTCGAGGATCGGGCGCGGCCGCGCCGGCAGGTCGCTCGCCCGGGCCGGGGCCTGGACGATCCGGCTCGGGAACCACGTGCCCACCGACGACGGCTCGATGACCGCGAGCGCCGTCAGGGTGACGGGATCGGGGACGTTGATCAGCGCGGCCGCGGTCCAGGCGCAGCCCGCGATCGCGGCGCCGCCCGCCGCGGCGATCGCGCCCCAGCGGCGGCCCCGGCGCGCGCGGGCCGGAGAATCCGGGATCGCCAAGGACGCGGTCATGCTGGATCTGTGTCGCTCTGGATCGTCGCTGTCGCGCGGCCGGCCCCGGGGCGGGACGGCGCGCGGTCACCATGATCAGCAGGCCTTAACGAAAGCCCCAATCGGCCCCGGCGCCGGGCCGGTCCGTCGCCCGCGAAGCGGCGAGCCGCCGGTTCGGAAATGTTCACGGATCTGTGGCCTTGTGTCCGGCGGCCGCCGACGTCCGCGGCCGTTTCGACGCGGATCCGGGCCGGCCCAGCGCCGCCCCGTCCGCGCGGGCGTCCGATTCGAACCTGGTTCTACACGCCTCGACCGCCCGACTCACCCAGCCCGCGCAGCCCGAAAGTCCGCCGTGCCATGAATCCGTACCTGATCCTCGGGCTCGCCATCGGCGCGGAGGTGACCGCCACCCTGGCGCTGAAGGCCGCCGACGGCCTCACCCGCCCGGGGCCGACGGTGATCGTGGCGCTCGGTTACGGCACCGCCCTGTGGCTGATGTCGACCAGCATGGACATGCTGCCGATCGGCGTGGTCTACGCGATCTGGTCGGGGATCGGCATGATCGGCGCGGCGCTCGGCGGCGCGTGGCTGTACGGCGAGGCGCTCAACCCGACGATGCTGGTGGGCATCGGGGTGATCGCCCTGGGCGTGACCGTCCTGGCCGCGGGCCAGGGCCAGCACTGAGGCTCCCGGTCCGGTCCCGAAACGGGACAGCCTCGCCACATCCTCGCCGCGAACGTGCCGTCAAGCTTGGCCTTCGTCCGGTCGGAGCGGAACACCGCCCGGCTGGTCAGGCTGGAGGAGCACGGAGCGCGGATGCATGCGGGGTAGCGAGAGGACGAAGGTCGGTCCTGCACTGATCGTTCTGGCGGCGGCCGGCGGCCTGGGGGCCTGCAACACCGCGTCGCCGGTGCTCACGACGGGATCGATCCCCGACCGCAAGCCGCCGATGGTCGTCAGCGACGCCGAGCGCGATTGTCTGGGCCGCGCCATGTACTTCGAGTCGAACAGGAGCGACAGCGACGGGCTGGTCGCCGTCGGCACGGTCGTGATGAACCGGCTCGAGAACGCGATCTTCCCGGGCGGCATCTGCGCGGTGGTCGGGCAGCCGGGCCAGTTCGCGCCGGGCGTCCTCACCAAGCCGATGCAGGAGAAGGACCTGCAGAAGGTCGCCGACGCCGCCGACGCCGTCCTGGCCGGCGAGCGGCACCCGAAGGTCGGGAAGGCGATGTTCTTCCACACCGCGGGCCACCGCTTCCCCTACACGAACATGCACTACGTGGCCGTCGCCGGCGGCAACGCCTTCTACGAGAAGCGCGACAGGCGAACGGCCAAGCTGGAGAAGCCGGAGAAGCCGGCTCAGCAGGACAGGCCGGCCACGCCCGCCCTGCCCGCGACGGCCCTGACCTTCGCGGCCGTACCCGCGCCGCCCGCCGCGGGCCCCTGATCGAGACGGCCCGATCCGACAGCCGCGTCCCGGATCTGCGCGCGGTGAGCTCCGGTCAGCCGGCCGCCGCGTCCTCCGCGCGGCTCGCCCGCAGGGTTCGGGCCTCCTGCCGGGCGGCGGCCAGCACCCGCTCCCGGCGCACCGGCTCCCGCAGCGATTCCCACAGACGGAGCAGTTCCAGCGTCGGCAGCGCGTCGCAATCCGGCGACGCGTCCCCGGATGTGCGCCCGGTCGCCGGCGCGCATTCGGCGAAGAAGATCTCGACCGGGCTCCCCAGGGCCTCGGCCAGTCTCCCCAGGAGCGCGTCGGCCTGGACGGTCGGGATCATGGGAAATCCTGTTTCTGCGCGGGCGGTCGAACCGGATCCTTACCTTTAAGTTGTATGCTCGGCATTCAACCAGGTTACTGCACCGCCATGTCCGACGACGACGGTTTTGACCGCATGGTGGAGGCGACGATCCTAGCCCATCAACTCGTGGCCGCGCACGGCACGGCGACGATGCAGCTCCTGTCCCGATTGCTGCTCATGGAGATCGGTACGGAGATCGCGGCGCGGCGCGATCCCGATCCGGCCGCCAACGACAATCCGGACGCCCTGGAGGATTAGAGCGCGCTTCGCCGGCATTCCGGTCGGATCGGGTCCCGGCGGAAGAACCGGCCTGGCCCGTAATCCTTGGCGCGATGCAATGGAGCGGGCGGCAAATCTGTTGATCGGCCCACCGATCCGAGCAGGCGGCATTTACAAGGACGGATAACGGTCTAGCTTCTGGGTAGAAACTACCCACGAATCACGGATCCCTCGCCGATGATCGCCGAACGGGTAGCGCTCGCTGGTGCGCTCCTCCTGCTGAGCATCACGCCCGCGGTCCCCCAGCTGCGCCGTCCGATGACGTGTACGGTGGAGGCGTCGACCAGTCTCGATGTCGCCGCACCCGAAGGCGCCAAACCGCAATCCCAGAAGGCCCGGACATTCTCGCTGGTCTCCAGCGGCGGCCTGCTGACCGTGATCTCGGCCGGGCGCTCCGACTATTACGAGTGCCAGACGGCCTCGCCGCGGCTGAACGAGCGCACGCCGCGCAACGCGATCAAGTGTCAGAACGGCGTCTACTTCCTTCTGATCGACCTCAACAAGATGAACTTCGTCGAGGCGCAGCTCAATCCCGAGGAGCGCAACGACGTCAAGGTCAGCTACGGGAATTGTCGGACCCTGTAGGGGCGTCGCCGGGCAACCTAGTCCATGTGGATCAGAACGTACGCGGCGGCGGCAACGGCCGTGAGGGTGAGGACAACCAGCAGCGCCGTCTTCCCGGGCGGTCCTTCCGGCGGGTCTGGGGCGTCGGTCATGCGGCTCCTCCGGGCCGGTGACGGGGCCTCTGCCGAAAGGGCCCGGTCCTTCGGTTGGTTCCCTGGCGGGGCCCGGTCCGCATTCTTCCGCCCCGGCCGGGACGATCACCGGCAGAAATGCGCCGCGGCCGGCGTCCACTGGCCGAAGCCCGTGGCGACCATGTTGGCCACGACCCGGCAGATGTAGATCTTCTGCGCGGCGTTGTTGTGCGGGCCGGCATGATAGCGCGCCACGGCCATCGTCCAGCTGCCCTCCCGCCGCTTCAGATCCCGGAGAAATTGCGTCGCGTAGTCCACGTTCGTGCGCGGGTCGATCATGGCCTCGACCGAGGCGAACTTTTCGCCGTGATAGTGGTGGTTGATCTGCATGCAGCCGAGATCGATCAGGCGCGCGCCCCGGCGGCGCGCCGCGGCGAAGTGGGCCAGCACGTCCTGGGGCCCGGTCGCGAAATAGGCCGCCCCTTCGATGTTCATGGCGTAGGGCTGGAGCGAGCCGCGCTTACCCGTCTCCGTGAGGCCGACCGCGTAGAGCACGCCGAGGGGCACGCCGTAACGGGCCGCGGCACGGCCCATCTCGGCCTCGCACACGGTCCCGGCGACCGGGGCGGCGCTACAGATAAACGCCGCCGTCGCGAGGACGTACCGTCTCATCTGTCCGCTCCCCGTCGCGCCTGCCGAGCGTCGGCCGCTGCGCCGCGCGCTGGTCTGCCTGCCGCTGCCCGTCCCCGCCGTGACCCGGCCGGGCGCCGCCGTCGGTGAGCCCGGATTGGCCCTGGGACGGTGATCCGCCCGCGGAGAACCCGGCGTCGCCGGGGCGAACCGGCTCGACAATGATCTCGGGCCGGTAATGCGCGTGCTTGAGCAGTTCGGTGAGGATCGCCGAATCCCGCTGCAGCATCGCCGCCGTCTCGGGGCGCGCGGCGCGCAGATGGGTCTCGAGCTGACCGTCGACGAGCCGCAATTCCACCGTGACGATCCCGAGGCTCTCCGGCCGGAGCTGGATCTTGAGCACCCGGAGCGGCCCGTCCTGAGCCGCGGGGATCGCCGGATCGGCGCCGACGCGACGCTCCGGTCCGGCCGCGGTTGCGCGCTCGAGCTCCTCCGTGATGGCCGCCGCGATCGTCGGCAGGACGGCGGCGAGTCGGGCCGGCTCGGTCCCGGATCCGTTGCCGGGACCCGGGATGGGGACGCCCGGCGGCCCCTGCCGGCCGGCGGGGGCGAGGAGGAGTCCGGCGATGCCGGAGCGGGGACGGTTGTCCTCGCGTGCCGTGAGCCCCCCCGGCCCATCGATCCCCGTCGCGGTGCGGGCCGACGCATCGGCGCGGGCCGACGCATCGCCGGCTCGAGGCTCGGGATCGGTCGCGAGGGCGACCGTCGCCTTCGGCGGCGCTGCGTTCACCTTCCCGGCGACCGTCCCGGCGATCTGGGTGGCGACTTGCGCGGCAATCTGGGCGGCGATCTGGGCGGCCAGCGCGATCGGAGCAGGATCGGGCCCGGCGACGGCCGGAGCCACCGGTCCCGGGCGGACGGGTCGAGGCTGAGCGTCCGCCGCGTTCGGGACGGCCGGCAACGGGGACGTTGCCGCTGCGGCGGCCGGGAGGGCGTGGCGGGCCGCCTCGGGCAGGACGGGCTTGAAGTGAACCGCCCGGTCGAGGACCTCGACCTGCGGGGGGCCGCCCTGCAGCAGGGTGCCCGGGCTCGGCCCGGCGCGCGGCGACGCGTCCGCGCGGGCCGCCTCGAGATTTCCCACGAGGCTGGTCTCCGGGGCCGCGTCGGGGCCCGCCGGGGATGCGGCGGATGGGGCCGGTCCCGGAGCACCGGTTCCGTGTCCCGTGGGCAGTTCCGGACGGGCCGACAGGACGGCCGCGCTCAGGATCTCGGCGAGCGCCGCGGCGGCGCTGCCGGGATCGCCCGGTGACGGCGGCGGCGCGGGCGATGCGCCGGCTTCGGGCCGCCGATCCTCCCCGGTCGCGCCCTCCGGTTCGTCCATCTCACCCCCGTCGGTCTCGGGTCGGGCCGCGGGAATTCCCCCTGAGACCGCGCGCAGGACCAGGTCGAAGGCGCCCCGCACCGCCGGATCCGGCAGCGCCTGAAGGTCGGCCGCCGGATGCGGGGACGGTGCGACATCCCGATCGGGTTTGGGGACGGGTTTCTGGACCGCGGTGGAGATCGTGTTCACGGGGTCGCCTTGCTGAGCATCAGATCGATCCGGTCGATCGTGGCCTGCGCCTTCGGGATCAGGCTCGCGGGCCCGTCGGCGGGATCCGGCGCCGCCCGCGCCGGCTTCGCGGCGGCGTCGGCCTCCGGCAGGCCGGGCCGGCCGGCGAGCCCGCGTCCGATCGCCTCGGCGGTCGACAGGGCCGTCTCGAGGAGGGGCAGGTCGCGGGCCGTGAGTTTGGCCCTGTCGAGCGATCTCAGCGTCCGCGACCCGGACTGGAACGTCGCCAGGCTCACGATCTCGGCGGCAGCCCGGTAGAGCTGGCCCCGGGTCGCCTCCGCGCTTCCGGGCGCGCACAGCGCGAGGGCCTTCTCGCTGGCGCGGCGCGCCGCGGCCGTCTGACCCGCCTGGATCGCCGTCTGGGCGACCACGAGATACAGGTCGCGCCGGCTCTCGGGACCGAGCTCGTCCAGGATCCTGTTGAGGGTCGCGAAGCGCTCCGCGTCGTGGCCGATATCGAACTGCGTCAGCTGATAGGCCAGTCGCTGCCGGAAGTTGCCCGCGTAGATCGAGTGCGGGAAGCGGCGCAGGTACTGGATCGCCAGCGCCTCGAACGTCTTCAGGTCGCCGATCTGACCGAGGGTGAAGATCTCGCGGCGCAGGGCGCCCTCCTCGGTCAGAGTGCCCGGCAGCAGCACCCGGACGCGGTCGAGCAGGGCGATCGCCCGGATCGGCTGGTCGGGCACGGCGAGCGACGCCTGCGTCAGGCCGATGGCGCCCGCGAGCGTCGGCGGCAGATCCGTCGTGTCGACGTCCTGGAGCAGGCGCCGCGCCTCGGCCTCCCGCCCCTCGACATAGGCGAGCGCCCCGCGCGCGAGCGTCGCTTCGGGCTCGCCGAGGCCGTCCTGAGCCGTCAGCCGGCGCAGGACGGAAGGACCGCCGCCGCTGAGGGCGAAGGTGATCGCGGCCCGGAGATTGCTCCGGCGGCCCCAGATCTCGGGCGGGGCGGCCAGGAGATCCGCGTTGATCCGGGCGATCAGCAGCGGCTGGCTCTCGTGGGCGGCCCGGGAGCCGGCGGCGACCCGATCCTGCAGCAACTGGAGCGTGCGCACCCACTGCACCGGATCGCCCGTCGGCGCCTGCGGCTCGGCGGCCGGGGCGGCGGGAGGGCCGCCCGCCGGTTCCGCGGCGACGGGGGCGGCCCTCCCCGCGATGAGCAGGCCGAGGGCGGCCGCCACGATCCGCCCGGTCCGGGACACCTTCATCCTGGAGATCCCTGCAGGAGAATCTCGATCCGCCGGTTCTCCGGAGCCTTCGGATCCGCGGCATTGCGCGGCGTCCGGTCCGCGGCGCCCTCGACGCGCCAGATCCGCGCTTCGTCGATCCCGGCCCGGGTGAGCATGTACGCCGCTCGATCTGGGACCGCATCTCCAACGGGTCCGAGACCGCCCTGGCGGGCTACCTGATCAAGGAGCACCCGCAGACCGCGGCGCTCGTGCTGTCCAAGGTCAAGCCGGCCTGCGCCGCCAAGGTGATGGCGCAGTTGCCGGCGCCGCTGCGCAACGGCGTCATGCGGCGGATGCTGACGTTCAAGCCGATCGTCGACGCGACCATGAAGATGATCGAGCAGACCATCCACGAGGACTTCATGATCAACCTGGCGCGCAATGCCGCGGCGGATACCCACTCGCGCATGGCCGACATCGTCAACAAGATGGAGCGCCAGAGCATGGAGGAGGTCCTGGACAACCTCACGCAGACGCGCCCGAAATCGGCCGAGATCCTGAAGAGCCTGCTCTTCACCTTCGACGACATCATCCACATGACGCCGCGGGCGCGGACGACGCTCTTCGATCAGGTTCCCCACGAGAAGGTCATCCTCGCCCTGAAGGGCACGAACGGGCCGTTGCGGAACGTCGTGCTCAGCGCGCTGACCGCCCGCGCCCGGCGCCTCGTCGAGCACGAGCTGGAGGGAGGCGAGCCCGCCGCCCAGCGGGACGTGCTCGACGCGCGCCGCGCGATCACCGACCAGGCGCTCGAAATGGCGTCGCGCGGCGAGATCGAACTCACCCCGGCCGACTCGGATGAGACCTACTTCCGCTAGCACCGTCCCCGGTCGGGGACGGCTCCGGGGCGCCGCTCCGGCGGACGCGTCCCGCCGGGCCGACCGGCGCGGTGCCGTCGGCGGCCCGAGTTCGGGGCGCCGCGATGTCTGAGGACAGGGAGAGCAAGACCGAGGCGGCGAGCGAGAAGAAGATCAGCGACGCGATCGCGGAAGGAAACACGCCGTTCTCGCGGGAAGCGCCCGTCTTCGCCTCCATCCTGGGACTGCTGATCTTCCTGGTCTTCGTGGCGCGGGATCAGGGGCTGCCGCTGGTGCAGAGGCTCGCGCTGATCTTGGAGCAGCCGCGCAACTTCAGCGTGGAGACGAGCCACGACGCGATGCGCCTCGTCCACGCCCTCGCCCTGGAGATGGGCCGCTTCCTGCTGCCGGTCCTGGTCATCCTGCTCGTGGCCGGCATCGCCGCCTCGATCTTCCAGAACGCGCCGCGCGTGGTGTTCGATCGGATCCAGCCGAAATGGTCCCGCATCTCCCCCGTCGCCGGCTGGAATCGGCTCTTCAGTCTGCAGGGGTTCGTCGAGTTCGGGAAAAATCTGTTCAAGTTCTTCGCGATCGGCGGCATGTCCTACATGGTCCTGCACGCGGATCGCCACGAGATCGTCAATGTCATGTTCGTGGATCCAGTCGGGTTGCCCGAATTCCTGCTGACCCTGTCGGTGCGCCTCGTCTCGGCCGTGAGCGTCGCGACGATCGCGCTGGTCGCCGGCGACCTGGTCTGGACCCGCGTGCGCTGGCAGCGCGATCTGCGGATGTCGCGGCAGGAGGTGAAGGACGAGTTCAAGCAGCTCGAGGGCGACCCGCTCGTGAAGGCGAAGATGCGCTCGCTGGCGCAGGACCGGCTGCGCAAGCAGATGATGGCGGCGGTGCCCCGCGCCACCATGATCCTGGCGAACCCGACGCACTACGCGATCGCGCTGCGCTACGACCAGAGCGAGAACGACGCCCCGACGGTTCTGGCCAAGGGCGCGGACCTGATCGCCCTCCGCATCCGCGAGATCGCCGAGAAGCACCGGATCGAGGTCGTCGTCGACAAGGCGCTCACCCGGGCGATGTACGACCATGTCGAGGTCAACCAGGCGATCCCGGCGGAATTCTACCGGGCGGTGGCGAACCTGCTGGTCTACGTGATGACCCGCAAGCGCCGCTGACCGGCGCGGCGTGGCCGAGGCGTGGCAGCGGCGTGGCAGCGGCATTGACCGGTCGGCCCGTCCCGACCGGCAGAGGCCGCGGACCCTGGCAGATCCGCGGCGCGGCGTTTCGGGCCGCGCAGGCCGTCGGCGGGCCCGGGGCGGTCTTGGGGCAGTCTTGGGGCGGTCTCGGGGCGCTGCGCGTCCGGGATCCGGGAGCGGCCTCAGGCCGCCCGAACGCGGGCGTCCAGCCGCTTCGCCTCCCGGCGGAACCGGTGCAGCACGAACTCGGTGTAGCCGTTCGGCTGGCCGGCGCCCTCGAAGACCAGGGCCTCGGCGGCGCGGAAGGCCGGCCCGTCGAAGCCGGGGGCCATCGGCCGGTAGGCCCGGTCGCCGGCGTTCTGGCGATCGACGACCTCGGCCATGCGCCGCAGGGCCGCGGCGACCTCGTCGCGGTCCACGATCCCGTGGCGCAGCCAGTTGGCGATGTGCTGGCTGGAGATCCGCAGGGTGGCGCGGTCCTCCATCAGCCCGACCTCGTGGATGTCCGGCACCTTGGAGCAGCCGACGCCCTGGTCGACCCAGCGGACCACATAGCCCAGGATCCCCTGGCAATTGTTGTCGAGCTCCTCCCGCACCGCCTCCGGCGCGAACGCGCCCTCGGCGAGGGGCAGGGTCAGCATGGCGGCGCGGGTCGCGGGCGCCCGGCCGGCAAGCGCCGCCTGGCGGGCGCGGACATCCACCTGATGGTAGTGGAGCGCGTGGAGCGTCGCGGCGGTCGGCGACGGCACCCAGGCGGTGTTGGCGCCCGCCTCCGGGTGGGCGCCCTTGGCGTCGAGCATCGCCGCCATCCGGTCGGGGGCGGCCCACATGCCCTTGCCGATCTGCGCGTGGCCGGGCAGGCCGCAGGCGAGGCCGGCATCGACGTTGCCGTCCTCGTAGGCCTTGATCCAGGCGGTCGCCTTCATGGCATCCTTGCGGACCACGGGGCCAGCCTCCAGCGAGGTGTGGATCTCGTCGCCGGTCCGGTCGAGGAAGCCGGTGTTGATGAAGAACAGCCGGTCCGACGCCGCGGCGATCGCCGCCTTGAGGTTGAGCGTCGTGCGCCGCTCCTCGTCCATGACGCCGATCTTGAGCGTCCGCGGCGCGAGGCCGACCAGCGCCTCGACCCGCCCGAACAGCGCCACCGCGAAGGCGACCTCGTCGGGACCGTGCAGCTTGGGCTTGACCATGTAGACCGAGCCGGTCCGGCTGTTGCGGAGCGGACCGGTGCCCTTCAGGTCGTGCAGGGCGATCAGCGCGGTGACGGCCGCGTCGAGGATCGTCTCCGGGATCTCGGCGCCGTCGAGGGTCACGGCGTCGGTGTACATGTGGTGGCCGACATGCCGGACCAGCATCAGCGACCGTCCCGGCAGGGTCAGGCGCCCGCCGTCGGGGGCCGTGAAGGTCCGGTCCTCGGCGAGCCGCCGCTCGACCGTGCGGCCGCCCTTGGACAGGGTGGCGGTCAGATCACCGCGCATCAGGCCGAGCCAGCTCCGGTAGACCGCGACCTTGTCGGCCGAGTCCACGGCCGCCACCGAATCCTCCATGTCCATGATGGTCGAGAGGGCGGCCTCCAGCACCACGTCGGCGATGCCGGCCGGGTCGGTGCGGCCGATCGGGCTCGCGCGGTCGATGACGACCTCGATGTGCAGGCCGTTGTGGCGCAGCAGGAGCGCGGTCGGCGCCGCGGCGTCGCCGGTGTAGCCCGCGAAGGCGGACGATCCGGTCAGGCCGGCGCTGCGACCGGCGCCGAGATCGGCGGCGAGGCGGCCGTCCGTCACCGAGAAGCCCACGGCATCCGCCCAGGAGCCGACGCTCAGCGGCGCGGTCGCGTCGAGGAACGCCTTGGTCCTGGCCACCACCGCGGCGCCGCGGGCCGGGTTGAACCCGGCGCCGGGCGCGAGCTCGCCGTCCTGCGGGATCGCGTCGGTGCCGTAGAGGGCGTCGTAGAGGCTGCCCCAGCGGGCATTGGCGGCGTTCAGCGCGTAGCGGGCGTTGGAGATCGGCACCACGAGCTGCGGCCCGGCGATGGCGGCGATCTCCGCGTCCACGTTCTCGGTGGTCACCCGCACGGTCTCGGGCTCCGGCTGCAGGTAGCCGATCCGCGTCAGGTAGGCCGCGTAGGCCGCCGGGTCGTGCGGCGCTCCGCGATGGTCGCGGTGCCAGGAATCGATGTCGGCCTGGAGGCCGTCGCGCCGGTCGAGCAGCGCCCGGTTGTGCGGTGCGAGATCGCGGACGATCGCGGCGAAGCCCGACCAGAACTGGTCGGCCGAGAGACCGGTCCCGGGCAGCGCTTCCTCGGAGACGAAGGTGCGGAGATCCTCGGCGACGACGAGCTTCGACATGGCGATCCTCGGGGATGCGTGGCGACGCGCGTCAGAAAAAATCGAACGCGCCGTGAAAAATTTTTGATGTTTCCTCAATAGATCGCTTGGCATCCGCGAGAAAGGCGGCAAAAGGGATTTGATTTTTTCCGCAGCGTTGACAATGCACGACCAGAGCGACCTAGAGATCTTCGCCCGGGTGGTCCGCACCGGCAGCCTCACCCAGGCCGGGTCGGAGCTCGGCCTGTCGGTCGCGGTGGTCTCGAAGCGGCTGAAGCGGCTGGAGGAACGGCTCGCCGTGCGCCTGCTGCATCGCACCACGCGGCGGGTGGCGCCCACGGATGTCGGGGCGGCTTTCTTCGAGCGGATCGCCCCGATCGTCGACGCCATCGCGGAGGCCGAGAGCCTCGTGTCGCAGACGGCGACGCGGGCGCGGGGGACGCTCCGGGTCACGGCGCCGAGCTCCTTCGGGCGCCTGCACATCGTCCCGCACCTGCGGGCCTTCTTCGCCCTCCATCCCGGCATCGTGCTCAACTTGGAGCTGAGCGACGATTTCGAGTCGATCGTCGAGCGCGGCTACGACCTCGCGATCCGGGTCGGCGCGCTGGAGAGTTCCGGGCTGACGGCGGTGCGCCTCGCGCCGGTGCAGCGGGTCCTCTGCGCGCGGCCGAGCTACCTCGACGCGGCCGGGCGGCCGCGGAGCCTCGACGACCTGCGCGGCCATGTCTGCCTCGCCACCGAGAACCAGAATCCCTGGCGGCTGGTCGGGCCGGAGGGCCCCTGCACGGTCGGCGCGTCGGGGCCGCTGCGCACCCATTCCAACGAGGTGGTGCGCGAGGCCGTGATCGGCGGCCTCGGGATCGCGCTGCGCTCCACCTGGGACGTGCACGCGGAGCTGCGCGACGGCCTGCTGGAGGTGGTGCTGCCGGCCTACGCGGCGGCGGCCTCGGCGGGCATCTTCGCGGTCTACCCGAGCCGGGCCTTCGTGCCGGCCAAGACGCGGGCCTTCATCGCGTTCCTCAAGCAGACCTACCGGTCGAGCGGGGCCTGGGCGGAGGGGTGAGGCCCGTGCTGCGGCGTATCGCTCCTGCAGGGTATGAGATGTCCGTTGGACGTCTCATACCAACTCCTGTCGATGCGTGCGGGACCGCCGTCCTTGCGAGCGGAGCAAAGCAATCCAGGGAAGCGCCACGCTCACCGATCGCGCGCTGCCCTGGGTCGCTTCGCTGCACTCGCGATGACGGAGAGGGGCGCGTCGACCGAATCGGTCAGCTGGCGACCGATCCGCCCTCAGCCGTTCGCGAAGAAATCCGGATCCGTCCGCGCCAGCATCCGCTTGAACGCCGCCCACTCGTTGTCGGGCGCCCCCTGGACCACGACGCGGTCGTAGCCGGCGGCGTACTGCCCGGCGGTCTTGGTGGCGATGGCGGAGGAGGGCCGGATCACCGGCGCGCCCGCCGCCTGGATCGCCAGCTGCGCCCGGCACGAGCGCTCCAGGTTGTGCATCAGCCGGAACGCCTCGCCGACCGTGCGGCCGCAGGTCAGCAGGCCGTGGTTGCGCAGCACCATCACGGGCTTGTCGCCGAGATCGGCCACCAGCCGCTCCCGCTCGTCGAGGTCGAGGGCGATGCCCTCGTAGGCGTGGTAGGCGACGCGCCCCGTGAACTGCATCGACCACTGGTTCAGGGGTAGGAGCCCCTCCTCCTGGCAGGAGACCGCCACGCCCGCGACCGTGTGGGTGTGCAGCACGCAGATCGCGTCGTGGCGCGCGGCGTGGATGGCGCTGTGGATCGTGAACCCGGCCGGGTTGATGCCGAGCCCCATCGGATCCTCCAGCACCTTCCCGTCGATGTCGACGGTGACGAGGTTCTCCGGCGACACCTCCTCGAAGCGCATCCCGTAGGGGTTGATCAGGAAGCGGTGCCCGGCGCCCGGCAGCCGGGCCGAGATGTGGGTGTAGATGCTGTCGTCGAGGCCCAGCCGGTGGATCAGCCGGTAGGCGGCCGCGAGGTCGACGCGCATCGCGCGGATCGCGGCGCGATCGGCGGGGTCCGTATCCCGGTCCGCGACGGTCGACGGTGTGGCTGCGCTCATGCGACGGCTCCCTGCCGGTCGGCCCTGTCGGCCCTCCGGGATCGCCGCCCGGCGCAGGCGGTCCCGCGATCCCCGGGCGCCCGAGGCGGGGGCTCGGGGCGAGGTCCGGGAATCGCCGGCAGGGTGCACCAGGGCGGGCGGCCCGGCAATCCGGTGGGATGCGGCGGGACCTCCGGGGGAGCGACGGCCGCGTCCCACCGGATTGCCGGGCCGCGCGGGCGGTCGCCCGAGCCGTCTTCCAGTCCCTTACTTGGACGGGCGGTCGCCGGGCGGAAAGAGCGCGAGCGCCTCCTCCGCCAGGACGCCGCCCGTGATCGCGATCGGGCGGAACGCCGACCGGTCCGCGACCTCCGTGCAGGTGATCATGATCTGGTCGATCTTCGTGGCGAGCTGCTGCAGCGAGGCGGCGAATACGACGCGCGAGATCCCGCACCAGACGATCGCGCCCATGCACATCGCGCAGGGTTCGCCGGACGTGTAGAGGGTCGTCCCCCGCAGCGCCTCCGGCCCGTGCTCCGCGAGGAAGCGGCGGATCGCCACCATCTCGCCGTGCGCCGTGGGATCGCGCTGCTGCTTCCCGAGATTCAGGCCCCGGGCGCGGATCTCGCCCTCCGCGACGATGACGGCGCCGAACGGGAAGTCGGCGCGGCGCGCCTCGGCGATGGCCGCCCGCATGAAGGTCTCGTCCGCGGCCGTGGCCGGCGCGGCGGTGGTCGCCGACGCGGGGCGCGCGCCGGTCGACAGCGCCACGCCGAGCGCCGCGGCCCCGAGGAACGCGCGCCGGCCCGCATCGGGCGCGACGGGCGGTTCGTGGCCGTGCGGCCCGGTGCCGCGGAGCTTGCTCGTCATGATCGGTTCCGCTGAGCTGTCTCGAGGGGCCGTCCCGGCGGCCGCGACCGCGGCCCGGGGCCGTCCTAGAAGCGCTGCTCCGTGCGGCCGGGGTTGGGGCCGCGGCCGTGATAGGACGCCATGCACAGGTGCCAGATCTGCGAACCGAGGTCGTAGAGGCTGAGGTTGTTCGGGTTGGGGTAGCTGAAGATCTGGGCCCGCGCCTGCTCGCGGCAGGCGGCGTCCTGCGGGCTCTGGATGGGTGGCTCCGGCACGGATTGCGCCGCCGCCCCCGTGGTCAGGGCAATCGCGGTCGCGAAGGCAATCAGCGGGAGGCGCATCGTCACAGGTCTCCGAATACGGCGCCGCGGTGGCCGCTGTTCGGCCGGCCGCGGATCTGGGAAGCGGTATGTGGGGCCGGTGGCGCTCCGGGCGAGACCGTCCGGAGCGCCGCCGGCGCGTTCGTCAGCGGCGACGCCAGTGGTAGCTGCGATGCCAATGATAGTTGCGGTGCCAGCGATAGTTGCGATGCCAGCGGTAATTGCGGTGCCAGCGATAGTTGTAGGTCCGGTAGAAGCGCCGGCCTCCGTAGTAGCGGGCTCCGTAGAAGGCCGGGCCCGGGCCGTAGAACCGGCGGGCGTTCGGGACGCACCGGCCCCACGGGTTGAGGTGGAATCCGGGCCCGCACCAGTAGCCGACCCGGGTCAGCCCGCTCGCGTCGCCGGCCAGCGGCGCCGGTGAGAGCGGGGCCGCCGACGCCGGGCCCGCCAGGCCCAGGCCGCTCAACACAAGGGCCACGAGCCCCATCATCCGCATGAAATGCACGGCGTGATCCTCCCGCGACCGGCGCGCTGTCCGCGTCCGGATCGTGCATCATGCTGCTTGCGAGCCAAGATTAATGTCAATGGCCCGCATTCAGTCAATACCTGTATCAACTACGCATCATCATTTATGAGCTGCGCGATTTCCGTTCTGTATTCAGTGTTCGTCAATGCATCCGTTCCAATCTGACGCACCTGGCGCGCCGGTGACGGATCGGGAGGAGGACCATGAACAGCACGGATCGTCGGGCCGGCGGACGGTCTCGACCCATCGTGACGGCCGGCCTCGCCGCCCTCGTCCTCGCGCTCGCCGCCGGTCCCGGCGGCGCGCAGGACGGCTTCGGTGAGGGGGCCGGGCGCCCGGCCGACCTCGCGGCCGGCGCGGAGGTGGACGCGCTGCGGGCGGTCGTCGAGCGCTTGGCCGGCGCCTGGGTCGCGCGCGGGGCGATCCCGGGCCTGATCGTGGGCGTGAGCCACCGGGGGCGGCGCAGCTACTTCGGGTTTAACGGGGCCGGCGGCGCGCCCTACCGGTCCGACACGATCGTGGAGATCGGCTCGATCACCAAGGTGTTCACGACCGCACTGTTCGCCGAGGCCGTCGATGCGGGCCGCCTGCGTCCCGACACGCCGCTGCAGGAGCTGTTGCCGAACCTGCGGCTCCGGCCCTGCACGGCCCAGATCACGCCGCTGCAGCTCGCCGACTTCACCTCGGGGATGCCTACGCTGCCGGGCGACCTGCCGCGTGCCCTGGCGGAGCGCAGCGTCCGGACCTACCCGCCGGAAGCGTTCCTGGCCTGGGTGTCGCGCTGGAGCCCGGAGGGATCCGAGGCGGGCGGCTGCGCCCTGCCCGCCCCCTACCGGTACTCGAATGCCGGCATCGGCCTGCTCGGCTACGTTCTCTCCGAACGTCTCGGCGCGCCGTGGGAGAGCCTCGTGCACGAGCGGATCACCGGGCCGCTCGGGATGACCAGCACGGCGGTCACCGTGAAGCCGGCCGACCGCGCGCGTCTCGCGCAGGGCTACGGGATGGAGGGCCAGCCGGTCATGCCCTGGCCGGTCTTCGCGTGGTACGCCGCGGGAGCGCTCCGCTCGACCGCCACCGACATGCTCGCCTTCGGCGAGGCGGCGCTCGGGCACGAGGCGGTGAACGGCGCGCCCGTGCCGCCAGCGCTCACCCGGGCGCTGCGCGAGGCGATGACGCCGCTCTACCAGCCGGAGGGACAGACCTTCCGGCAGGGCATGGCCTGGATCGAGGAGATCGGCGACCCGGACGCGGGCCAGCGGCCGGTCTTCCTGAAGGTCGGGGGGACCGACGGCTTCAACAGCGTGGTCGTCGTCAATCCGGGCAAGGATCTCGTCGTCTTCGTGGCCGGCGGCCAGCCGAAGATCGGCGCGGAGCGCCTCGGCGTGGCGCTGTCCCGCCAGATCCGCTGAGCGGGCCCGGGCCGCGCGGGGCGCTCACCCCGCCAGCGCGGCCTCGATCCCGACCCCGATCGCCAGGAGCCGGCGGTCCTGTCCGTGCCGGGCCAGCAGCATCAGGCCGGCCGGCCGGGGCAGGCCCGGCATCGGCAGGGACAGGCCGGTGAGATCGAAGAAATTGCCGAAGGCGGTGTTGCGCAGCATCAGGCGATTGGCCGCCAGGAAGGCCGCGTCGTCCGCCGCCAGCGGGGCGGTGAGCGGCGCCGTCGCGGCGGTCGCCGGGAGCGCCAGCACGTCGAGCGGGGCGAGGTGCCGGTCGAAGGCGGCGATCAGCGTGGCCCGCCGGCGCATCGTCCGGATGTAGCCCGCGGCCGTCGCATTCCGGCCGGCCACGATGCGGCGATGCACCCGCGGGTCGTAGCGGCCGGCCGCGCTGTCCAGCCAGTCGGCGTGGATCGCCGCGGCCTCGATCGCCGCGAGGGAGCCGTCCGGGAGCGCCGCGTCCATGGCGGCGAGGTGGTCGTCGATCGGGTGATCGGCGATCCGGGCGCCGGCCCGGGACAGGCGGGACAGCACCCGCTCGAAGGCCTCGGCGACCGGCGCCTCCGTCTCGGTGAACAGCAGGCCCCGCGGCACGCCGATGCGCAGGCCGGCGACGGCGAGCGCCTCCAGCGGCGCGGGCTCCTCGCCCGCCATCACGGCGTCGGCGGCCGCGCAATCCGCGACCGTCCGGGCGAGCGGCCCCAGGGAATCGAGGGCGTAGGACAGCGGGAACGCCCCCTCCAGCGGCACGCGGCTCGCGGTCGGCTTGAAGCCGACGACGCCGTTCAGCGAGGCCGGGATCCGGACGGAGCCGCCCGTGTCGGACCCGATCGCGATGTCGCTCGTCCCCTGCCCCACCGAGACCCCGGCGCCGGAGGACGAGCCCCCCGGGATGCGCGCCGGATCGGCGGCGTTGCCGGGGGTGCCGTAATGCGGGTTGAGGCCGAGCCCCGAGAAGGCGAACTCGGACATGTTGGTCTTGCCCAGGATCACCGCGCCGGCGCGGCGCAGGCGGGCGACCACCGGGGCGTCGGACCGCGCCGGCGCCGCGTCGGCCAAGAGGACCGAGCCGGCGCGCGTCGTCTCGCCCGCCACGTCGAACAGGTCCTTGATCGAGACCATCGCGCCGTCGAGGGGGCCGAGGGAGATCCCGTCCCGGCGGCGCGCATCGGCGGCGTCCGCCGCCGCGCGGGCCTGCTCCGGGTAGAGGCGGGTGAAGACCGCCGGGTCCCCCGCGGCGATCCGGGCCAGCCGGGCCTCGAGGGTCTCGCGTACGCTCATGGTCCTCACCGCATGATCTGATCCGGCCCTGCAAGCGGAGGGCCGGTCGGGCCGGTCCGCGTCAGAACGTGCCGGGATAGGCGCCGCCATCCATCAGCAGGTTCTGCCCGGTGATGAAGCCCGCCTGCTGGCTGCACAGGAACGCGCAGGCGGCGCCGAACTCGTCGGGGTGGCCGAAGCGGCCGGCGGGGTTGTCGCGGGCCCGCGCCTCCAGGAACGCCTCCACGGAGGTGCCGGCCTTGGCGGCCCCCGCGGCGGCGTTGCCGCGGATCCGGTCGGTGTCGAAGGGGCCGGGCAGCAGGTTGTTGATCGTCACGCCGTGCCGCACGGTCTTGCGCGCCAGGCCGGCCACGAAGCCCGTCAGCCCCGAGCGGGCGCCGTTCGACAGGCCGAGATGCTCGATCGGCGCCTTCACGGCGCCGGAGGTGATGTTGACGATCCGGCCGAACCCGCGGTCGATCATCCCGTCGACCGTCGCCTTGATGAGCGCGATCGGCGCCAGCATGTTGGCGTCGAGCGCCCGGATCCAGGCGTCGCGGTCCCACTCGCGGAAATCGCCGGGGGGCGGGCCGCCGGCATTGTTGACCAGGATGTCGGGCTCGGGGCAGGCGGCGAGCGCGGCGGCCCGGCCGGCCTCGGTGGCGATGTCGCCCGCGACGGCGGTGACGGTGACGCCCGTCGCGGCGCGGATCTCGTCCGCGGTCCGCTCCAGCGTCTCCGCGGTGCGGGCCGTGATCGTCACCGCGACGCCCTCCCGGGCGAGCGCCAGGGCGCAGCCCTTGCCCAGTCCCTTGCTCGCCGCGCAGACGAGCGCCCGGCGTCCGCTCAAGCCGAGATCCATGGGAAGCCTCCGTGAGCCGGCCCTCGCCGCGAGGGCGTCCGGCGCGTCATAGCGCGCCGGGTGCCGTCCCCGGAAGCGGCCCGGGACGGGGCGCGGGGCCTCTCGGGGTCTCTCCGCCTCCGGAGGGCCGGTTCGGCGGGCGCCTCACGGCCGGAACCGGGATCCGGCGCTCACCACGTGCGCAGGTCGCGGGCGCCGGGCACGTCCGGACGCTCCTCCCGCTCCGGAGCGACGAAGCCCGCCCACAGCAGGGCCACCGCCCCGGTGAGGAGCGGAAGGGACGTGCTGAGGACGAGGCTGAGGGTCACGGCGATCCTGCCAGGCGGACGGTGTCGAGGCGACGAGATCAGAATTCCATATCCTGAGAATTGTTTTCGACGACTTAAGGCGAGTGCTCGTAATTGCGGGACCCCGGAGGAGATCTGCGCGGCCGGCCCGCGTCGCGGCGGCCATCGCGCGTCATGGTGGCGTCGGACGCTCGGCCGAGGCCGACGCATCGCGGGTCCGCGCGATCCCGGCCGGATGTCCGGGCGACCGGGGCCGGTGCGCGCCGGCTCAGGGCTGATCCGCCGCTCCGGACAGGGCGCCGAACTCGTTGACCATGCACTCGTGCATCCGGCGCAGCCACGCCCGCGCCTCGGCCCGCTGGGCCTCCGCCCGTTCGGCCCGCTCGTCCGACGCGCGGGCCTGCGCCTCGGCCCGCTCGGCCCGGGCGAGTGCCGCCTGCAGGAGCGCCTCGGCGTGGCGGGCCCGCTCCTCGGCCGCGCGGAGCGCCGTCTCGGCCGCCCGCACGGAACTCTGAGCCTCCCGGACGGAGTCGCGGGCGCTCGCCTGCAGGGCGCGGACCCGCGCCGCGGCGCCGCGCACGGCGGTCAGGGAGGTCGACCAGTCATCCTCGGCCGCCGGGGAGGCGGGCGCGGGGGATGCGGCCGCGGCGCCGGAGAACAGCGCCACGACCCGGTCGATCGGGTCGGCGTGGCCGTCGCGCGGCAGGGCCGGGTCGGACAGGGGATGGGGCGCCGTCGGCTCGGCCCACGCGCGGGCGGCGCTCATGCCGCGGCCTGCTCGGTGAGGTCCGAGAACTCGGACAGGATCGCCTGTTGGACACGGTCCAGCCAGTCCTCTGCCTGCCGGGCCCGATCCTCGGCGGCGCGGGCGCGGGCCTCCGCCGCCTTGGCGCGCTCCTCGGCGGCGACGACCTGCGCCTCGGCGCGCAGCTGGGCCTCGCGCGCCTGCATCTCGGCCATCCGGGCGCGCTCGTTGGAGGCGTGGACCTCCTCGCGGACCTGATCCAGCACCTGCTCGATCCGCGCCTCCCGCTCGCGCGCCTGGGCCTCGATCACGCGCGCTTGGCGGGCGGCGGTCTGCACCCGGTGGATCAGCGCGTCCCAGTCCCGCGGCGCGGCCGGCGGTGTCGGGGACTCGGCCCGCGCGTGCAGCGACGCGACGGCGCGCAGGACGTTGCCGAGGTCGGGTTCGGACGCGGCGCCGCGCTTGGCCTTGTCTGCGGGCCGGAACCGAGGATCGCTCAGAAGCCTCTGCAGCTCGCTCACGGATCCCCTGCTCCCTGTGTACGCGATTCTGATCCGACTAAGCTGTTTAGAATGGTTAACGAAGGATTAAACGACGGGCGATCGGGTATTGGACAATTGATGACGGCGGCCGATCCGCGCGCGGCGGCCACGGCCGGGCGGGCCTCGCGCCGGGCCCCGGATCGCCGGATCGAAGCCGGCGGCAGGATTGCCGGCGCGCTCGCCGGATGTGCTGTTTGATACGGAATTCGCGCCCGGAATGACCGCGTATTCAGCTCATCGGTACGGGCTGAAATGGTTGTTCTGCAGGAGATCGCGATGGCCGGGAACCGCATGGAAGAGGCCTGGAGGCCGGCCTTCAAGACCGGACAGATCTTCTTCGGGCACCCGCAGGAATGCTGTGACTGCCTGATCTGGGAGCTCAGGACATCCGGGGCGCGGATCGAGGTCCAGCCGGAGGCGGTGCCACCGCAGGCCGTCCGGCTCGTCTCGATCGCCCTGCTGCTGAACCAGGCCTGCGAGGTCGTCGCGCGCGAGGGCCGGACGATCGAGCTGAGGTTCTCCCCCCGTCCGGAGCCCGCGGGCGGTGCGCCCGACGCGACACGGCCCGTGCTCGGCCGCACGCTGTTCCCGCCGCACCGGCCATAAGTCTCCCGCATCACCGCGAAGCACCCGAGGAGGTGCGTCATGACCGCTCCGCAAGTCATCGCAACGATCTTCTTCCTGGTCTCGGTCGGTTCGGCGACGACGCTGGCCCTCATGGCGGCGGCCTCGGCCGTGCTGGACGCGGTCGCGAAGACCTGCGACCGCGCGCGGCCGGACGCGGGACGGGACCGCTCGCGCCGTGTCACGGAGGCCGCCTGTCGGCTGCGCCGCGCGGCCCTCGCCCGCGCCGCGATCCCGTAGGATCCCGGTCCCGCCGACGGGGCGGGCATCGGTTCTGCTCGAGCCTCGCCGTCTCGCCACGCGAGAGGAGGCACGAGCGACGCCGTGAGGAAGGAGCGGGCAGGCGCGATGCCGGAGGCCGCGACGGGTTCGGAGAACCCCTCTCGGTGGGCGATCCTGCCGTGACGTCAGTCTGGGGCGTTCAATCTGGAGACGGGCCGGGAGTCACGGCGTCGAATGGTGGAGACGACAGGGATCGAACCTGTGACCTTTCCCATGTCAAGGGAATGCACTACCGCTGTGCTACGTCTCCGTATCGACCGCGATCAGGTTCGACGAACCTGCAAGCCATCGAAATAGTCCAGACCGCTCAGTAACTTATGAGAGTGCCGACTACCGTGTCAAGGTAGTGCTCTCCCCCCGAGCTGCGCGTCCGGGCCGGCGCCGTTCGGGCTCCGGTGGGCGGGGCCTATAGCGGCTGCCCGGCGAGGGCGCAAGCGGAACCTGCGTGACCAGGCCGATCGATCGCGTCCCTCAATGGTCCGGCCGCGGCGCGCGCCGACCCGATCGCCCCGCGCCGCGCGCGGATAGCGCATTCTGCGTCAATGGCTTAGAGACGGGGAGAACGAGCCGGCGGGGGCAACCCGCCGGGATCCGTCTCCGGGCCGAACGCGCCATGGTGCACGCCGACGGGAAAATGCGCTATGGCCCTGCCGCTCGGCATCCGGCCGCGCCGCGACACATGGCGGACACTCGGCGCCGGCATGCCGCCGCCTCACGCTTCAGGACATGCGCTACTTCATCGACCACGATCAGGGCGACTCGATCCGCGGCTGGATCGTGCCGGACAATCCCCTCGCCATCAGCCGGGTCGTGGTCGCGGTCGACGGCCGACGCGTGGCCGAGGTCCCGGCCAGCGTCATCGACGAGGCGTTCAAGCGCAACGGCTGGCACGCCACCGGGCAATGCACCTTCGTGGTCAGCGAGGCCGAGGTGCCGGGCCTGTCCGAGATCCCGCGGCTCGAACTCTACGATGCCGACACCAACGTGCTGGTCTACCGTCGCATGCCGGTCGAGGGTCAGATCCGGCTGCGGACCATGCTGATCAACACCGGCATCGAGCCCGAGACCGTCCTCCAGACGGCGCTCTTCCCGTATTTCCAGCACTGCTACTTCGGCATCCACAAGCTGCCGGACGAGATCCTGAGCTGCGTCCTGGCCGGCCCGGCCGCCCCGTCGGCCTTCCTGTCGGGCGCCGTGACCATCCCGCGCTACGAGAACTTCATGACGCCGGACCTGATGGTCACGGCCATCCTGCTCCAGGAACCGCAGATCGAGATGGCGGCCCGGATGCGCTGGCTGAAGGCCCGGGCCGCGGATGCGGCCGATCCGGCGCGCAGCTGGCGCCTGGGGCCGCTGGCCGAGGCCGCCGCCTTCGCGGACGGGTACGACTTCTCCGACGTGAAGAGCCTCAAGCGCTTCTTCCGGATGCTGCCCGAGCCCGCCTACCGGCTGCTCTACAACCCCCTGACCCGCCAGCTCGGGACCCGCATGCCGGACGACCGGCTGCATCCGGGCAACTCGATCGCGGCGATCGAGATTCTCGCCCGGGTCGGGATCGTCGGCCACAAGACCCGCTTCCCCGCCTTCGCGTCGACGCTGTTCGACCGCCTCGGGATCGGCGCGCCGATCCCGACGCCGCCGCCGGTGCCGGCCGAGACGCTGGCGCTGGCCGAGCGCCTGAAGAGCGTCAAGGCGGTCGAGGACATGATCGTGTTCGACGTGGCCATGTCGGATGCCGTGAAGGCCTCGGTCGACAAGAGCTGGAGTTGATGGTGCGTTCGACCGGGCCGGCGGTGCCCGAACTCCGCCTCCCGACGGCGCAGGTCGCGGGGCTCTGGGGCAAGCGGCGCGCCCTCCCGGCGCGGGCGGGCTCCGACGGGCTGCGCGTCGCGCTGCCGGATCTCGCGGGCCGCTGGGTCGAGATCATCCTGTCCAACGACCCGGCCGAGGCCCGCGACACCCTCCCCGACATCAGCTTCGTCGGTCCCGACGGACGGGCGGGCACGCTGCTGCCGCAGGAGGCCCGAGGCGGCGGCGCCTTCGCGTGGATCGGCTGCCTGCCCGAGGACGTCGTCGAGCTGCGCGTCGCCGACCCGGCCGGGCGCGTCCCGGTCCGGCTGCGCCGGATCGCCGTGCGCCGCCTCGCCCGGCCGGTCCTGGCCGCCCGCGGGCTCCTGCGCGATCCCGGCCTGACCGTGCAGGCCTTCACCTGGCGGATCCTCGGCAAGAAGGTGCGCGCGCGGGGCTTCCTGGGCCGGGCGCTGCGCCACCGGCGCGTGAGCGGCTACGAGGCCTGGCTCGGGACCCACACCCTGCGCCGCGCGGAGCGGGACGGGATCGCCGCCGAGATCGCCGCCTGGACCGATCCGCCCCTGATCTCCGTGCTGATGCCGGTCCACGATCCGGACCCGAAGGTGCTGCGCGCGGCCCTGGCCTCGCTGCGCGCGCAGCTCTACCCCCACTGGGAACTGTGCGCCGTGGACGACGCCTCCACGCGCCCCGAGATCCCGCGGATCCTGAGCCGGGCGGCCGAGGCCGACCCGCGCATCCGCGTCCTCGCCCGGACGGAGAACGGCCACATCGCCCGGGCGACCAACGACGCGCTGGGCATGGCCCGGGGGGCGGTCTGCGCCTTCATGGACCACGACGACGCGCTCACCGAGGACGCCCTCTACGAGGTCGCCCGGGCGCTGCGCCGCGACCCGGGCCTCGTGCTGATCTACAGCGACGAAGACAAGATCGACGGGCGCGGCCGGCGGTTCGACCCGCACTTCAAGTCCTGCTTCGACCGCGAGCTGCTCTACGCCCAGAACTACATCAACCACCTCACGGTCGTGCGCACCGAGGCGCTGCGCGCCGTCGGCGGCCTGCGCCCCGGCTTCGAGGGCAGTCAGGACCACGACCTGCTGCTGCGGCTGACCGACGGGCTCGACCCCGCCCGCATCCGCCACATCCCGCGGGTGCTCTATCACTGGCGCGCCGCGCAGGGCTCCGGGACCTTCTCGGACCGGGCGCTCGCCCGGGCGGAGGCCGCGCGCCTGCGCGCCCTGGAGGAGGTCGTGGCGCCCTGGGGCGGCCGCGCGGAGCGCGGTCCCGGCGGCTTCAACCGCCTGGTCCGGCCGCTGCCGGCGTCGCCGCCGCGGGTCTCCGCGATCATCCCGACCCGCGACCGGGCCGAGATCCTGTCGGTGACCCTCGACGGGCTGCTCGGCGCGACCGACTACCCCGACATCGAGGTGATCATCGTCGACAACGACAGCCGCGAGCCCGAGACCGCCGCCCTGTTCGCCCGCTACCGGGACGATCCGCGGGTGCGCGTCGTGCCGGTGCCGGGGGCGTTCAATTTCTCGGATCTGTCGAATCGCGGCGCGGCCGCGGCCACCGGCGCGGTGCTCCTGTTCCTCAACAACGACATCGAGGTGCTCGAGCCCGGCTGGCTGGCCGAGCTGGTCCGCCACGCCGTGCGGCCGGAGATCGGGGCCGTCGGGGCCAAGCTCCTCTACCCGGACCACACGATCCAGCACGGCGGCATCGTCCTCGGGATCGGGGGCGTGGCCGGCCACAGCCATCTCGGCGTCGCGGACGCGGATCCGGGCTATTTCTGCCGCATGGTCATCGCCCACGAGGTCTCGGCGGTCACCGGCGCGTGCCTGGCCATGCGGGCGGACGTGTTCGCGGAGGTCGGCGGCTTCGACGCGCAGGCCCTGAAGGTCGCCTTCAACGACGTCGACCTCTGCCTGAAGATCCGCCGGTCCGGCTACCGGATCGTCTGGACCCCCTTCGCGAAATTGATTCATCACGAGTCGAAGAGCCGCGGGGCCGAGGACACGCCGGAGAAGCAGAAGCGCTTCGAGGGCGAGGTGCTGACCATGCTCGACCGCTGGGGCCCGGAGCTGCGTGCCGACCCCTATTACAACATCAACCTGTCACGGAATTCCGCCCATTACCGCGTGTGAGCGGTCCTCACCCGGTGGCGACACCGGTGGTCGCGACCGCGCGGTGCTATGCATGCGTCAGTGGGTAAACTTGCGTCCGGAGCCGGTTGCGGTACCTCTGGACATGCCGCAAGAGGCAGTTCCGGCCAAGGCGTCCCCACGGGCGCGCGGCGAGGGCGACAATCAGAGATGAGTGCGAACACCCCTACGGTCGCGGGCTTGGAGCGCGACGCCCAGCAGGCGATGGGAGACCACAAGGTCCACCCCAACGAGATCGCTATCGGCGTGGTGATCGGACGCGCGTCCGAATACTTCGACTTCTTCGTGTTCGGCATCGCCTGCGTGCTGGTCTTCCCGAAGGTGTATTTCCCCTTCGTCGACCCGCTGAAGGGCACCCTCTACGCCTTCTCGATCTTCGCCCTCGCCTTCATCGCCCGGCCGCTCGGCACCGTGCTGTTCATGGCGATTGACCGGCGCCACGGCCGCAGCGTCAAGCTGACCACGGCCCTGTTCCTGCTCGGCGGGTCGACGGCGGCGGTGAGCTTCCTGCCGCGCTACGACAGCATCGGCATCTCGGCGGTCTACATCCTGGCCGGCCTGCGGATCCTGCAGGGTCTCGCCCTCGGCGGCGCCTGGGACGGCCTCGCCTCGCTGCTCGCCATGAACGCCCCGCGGGAGCGCCGCGGCTGGTACGCGATGATCCCGCAGCTCGGCGCGCCTTTGGGCTTCATGGTGGCGAGCGCCCTGTTCGCGTTCTTCATCGTCAATCTCGACGAGGCCGATTTCATCGACTGGGGCTGGCGCTTCCCGTTCTACTGCGCCTTCACCATCAACGTGGTCGCGCTGTTCGCCCGGTTGCGCCTCGTCGCCACCGACGAGTTCGCCCGGATGATGGACCTCGACCGGCTGCGCCCGGTCCCGGCCCTGGAGCTGTTCCGCCACCACGCCGGCGACGTGGTCCGCGGCGCCTTCGTGCCGCTCGCCGCCTTCGCGCTGTTCCACCTCGTGACGATCTTCCCGATCGCGTGGCTCGCGCTGAACAGCACGACCCGCTCGCCGGGCGAGTTCCTGATCGTGCAGTTCTCCGGCGCGATCGTGTGCGCCGGCGCGGTGGCGGCCTCGGGGCTGATCGCCGACCAGATCGGCCGCCGCAACTGCCTGATCATGAGCAGCTCGCTGATCGGCTTCTTCGCCGTCGGCAGCATCATCGCGCCGCTCCTGTTCGGCGAGAGCGCCATCGGCCAGACCATCTACGTCACGATCGGCTTCATGCTGCTCGGCCTCGCCTACGGCCAGACCGCGGGAGCGGTGAGCGCCCGCCTCGGCAACCGCTACCGCTACACCGGCGCGGCGCTGACCTCCGACTTCGCGTGGCTGATCGGGGCCGGTTTCGCGCCCCTGGTGGCCCTGTTCCTGTCGCAGCGCTACGGCCTGGCGATGATCGGCGTCTACCTCCTCTCCGGCGCGGTCTGCAGCCTCGTGGCCCTGTTCACCGACCGGTCGGAACTGCGCCAGATGTGAGTCGGCGGCCGGCGGCGCAGGCCGCCCGGCCCGCCCGTGAGCTGACTGGAACGCCGCCTCGCGCGGTACGGCAGAAGCGCCGCGGCAGCGGCATGGCAGAAGTGCCGCGGCAGCGGCCTGGGATGACGAGACGCGTGCTGTGACATCCACGATCCATCGACCGGACAGGACCGACACCGCGACCCGCCGAGGCGGTCGCGCTCGGCGCCTCCTGCCGCTCCTCGCCCTGCCGCTCCTGACCCTGCTCGGCGGCTGCAACTTCGTGGTCCTGCACCCGGCCGGCTACGTCGCCGAGCAGCAGCGCAACCTCGTGCTGGCGGCGACCGGGCTGATGCTCCTGATCATCGTCCCGGTGATCGCCTTCACGCTGATCTTCGCGTGGCGCTACCGCGCCAGCAACCAGGACGCGGTCTACGATCCCGAATGGCACCACTCGACGCAGCTCGAGGTGCTGATCTGGACGGCGCCGCTGATGATCATCATCGCCCTGGGCGCCCTCACGTGGATCGGGACCCACACCCTCGATCCGTTCCGGCCGCTCAGCAAGATCGACCCGAAGCGCGACGTCCCGGCCGGGACGGTGCCGCTCGAGGTCGAGGCCGTGGCCATGGATTGGAAGTGGCTCTTCCTCTACCCGCAATACGGGATCGCCACGGTCAACGAGCTGGCCGCGCCGGTGGACCGGCCGATCCGCTTCAAGATCACCGCCACCGACGTGATGAACACGTTCTACGTGCCTACGCTCGCCGGCATGGTCTACGCGATGCCGGGCATGCAGACCCAGCTCCACGCGGTGATCAACCGCGAGGGCGCCTACGAGGGCCGCTCGGCGCATTACAGCGGCGCCGGCTTCTCCAACATGTTCTTCAAGTTCCACGGCCTGACCGACGACAAGTTCGACCAGTGGATCGCCAAGGCCAAGGCCGAGGGCGGCGAGCTGACCCAGGAGGCCTACCTGAAGCTGGAGGAGCCGAGCGAGGCCGAGCCGGCACGGTTCTACAAGTCCTACATGAAGGGCCTGTACGACCGGATCATCGGCATGTGCCCCCGGCCCGACCAGATGTGCGTCGGCGAGATGGCGAAGATCGACGCGCAGGGCGGCGCCACCGGCGCGGAGGCCGCGGAGAACTACGCGCGTCTCCGGTACGACAACCGGCTCGCCGAGCGCGGCGTCGAGGGGCCGGGCGCGACGGCGCCGGCCTCCGGGACCGCGCCGCACGGCCAGACGCAGCCGCAGGGCATGCAGCCGCGGCCCGACATGGGCAACCCGGACGTCCGGGGCCAGACGACGCCGCCCGACGCCACGGGCCAGGGCTCCGGCGGGGGTCGGAGCGGGGGCATCCAGATCGCCCCGAAGCAGCTGAACCAGTGAGGCCGCGCGTGCTGACAGCGGACTCCACACACACAACCGGCGGTCGCCGTCGAACCCACTGAACGGGCCGATCCCATGTTCGCAAACCTGGACCTACAGCAGCTGCTCGTCGGGCGATTCACGATCGAGCAGATCCCCTATCACGAGCCGATCCTGCAGGGGACGTTCGCCGGCGTGGCCGTCGTCGGCCTCACCGTGCTCGGCGTCATCACCTACTACCGCTTCTGGGGGCCGATGTGGCGTGACTGGATCAC
The DNA here is from genome assembly GCF_900112625.1 of Methylobacterium sp. 13MFTsu3.1M2. Classification (NCBI taxonomy): domain Bacteria; kingdom Pseudomonadati; phylum Pseudomonadota; class Alphaproteobacteria; order Hyphomicrobiales; family Methylobacteriaceae; genus Methylobacterium; species Methylobacterium sp. 13MFTsu3.1M2. The sequence continues at coordinate 80,141 of NZ_FOMM01000011.1, read as the reverse complement.
GTCGATCGACCATAAGAAGATCGGCATCATGTACTGCATCTTCGCGGGCATCATGCTGCTGCGCGGCTTCGCCGACGCGATCCTGATGCGCTCGCAGCAGGCGGTCGCGTTCGGCGACCAGCAGGGCTTCCTGCCGCCGCACCACTACGACCAGATCTTCACCGCCCACGGCATGATCATGATCTTCTTCGTGGCGATGCCGTTCGTCACGGGGCTCATGAACTTCGCCGTGCCGCTGCAGATCGGCGCCCGCGACGTCGCCTTCCCGTTCCTGAACAACTTCAGTTTCTGGATGACGGTCGCCGGCGGCATGCTGGTGATGGTCTCGCTGTTCGTCGGCGAGTTCTCCCGCGCCACCTGGCTGGCCTACCCGCCCCTCTCGGGGGCGGCGATGAGCCCCGGCGTGGGCGTCGACTACTACATCTGGGCCCTGCAGATCGCCGGCATCGGGACGCTGCTCTCAGGGATCAACCTGATCGCTACCATCGTGAAGATGCGGGCGCCCGGCATGACCATGATGAAGCTGCCGATCTTCGTCTGGTCGTCGCTGTGCACCAACATCCTGATCGTGGCCGCCTTCCCGATCCTCACGGCCGTTCTCGCGATGCTGTCGCTCGACCGCTACGTCGGCACGCACTTCTTCACGAACGACCTCGGCGGCAACGCCATGCTGTACTTCAACCTGATCTGGATCTGGGGTCACCCGGAGGTCTACATCCTGATCCTGCCGGCCTTCGGCGTGTTCTCGGAGATCACCTCGACCTTCTGCGGCAAGCGCCTGTTCGGCTACACCTCGATGGTCTACGCGCTGGTGGTGATCACCATCCTCGCCTACCTCGTGTGGCTGCACCACTTCTTCACGATGGGCTCGGGCGCGGACGTGAACTCGTTCTTCGGGATCACGACCATGATCATCTCGATCCCGACGGGCGCGAAGATCTTCAACTGGATGTTCACGATGTACCGCGGCCGGATCCGGTTCGAGGTGCCGATGCTGTGGGTGGTGGCGTTCATCGTCACCTTCGTGATCGGCGGCATGACCGGCGTCCTGCTCGCTGTGCCCCCGGCGGACTTCGTCCTGCACAACTCGCTGTTCCTGATCGCGCACTTCCACAACGTGATCATCGGCGGCGTGCTGTTCGGCATGTTCGCCGGCGTGACCTTCTGGTTCCCCAAGGCCTTCGGCTTCAAGCTCGACGAGTTCTGGGGGAAGATGGCCCTCGTGTTCTGGGTGACCGGGTTCTACGTCGCCTTCATGCCGCTCTACGTGCTCGGCCTGATGGGCGTGACCCGGCGCATGCAGCACTTCGACGACCCGTCGCTGCAGATCTGGTTCGTGATCGCGGCCTTCGGCGCGGCGCTGATCGCCTGCGGCATCGCCTCGCAGATCATCATGTTCGTGGTCTCGATCCGGAACCGCGACAAGCTGCGCGACCTCAGCGGCGACCCGTGGGGCGGCCGGACGCTGGAATGGTCCACCTCCTCGCCGCCGCCGGACTACAACTTCGCCTTCACGCCGGTGGTCCACGATTCCGACGCGTGGTGGGACATGAAGAACCGCGGCTTCGACCGCCCGCTCAAGGGCTACCGGCCGATCCACATGCCCAAGAACACCGCGGCCGGCGCGATCCTGGCGGCGCTGAACTTCACCTTCGGCATCGCCATGGTCTGGTACGTCTGGTGGCTGGCGATCCTCAGCTTCGTGGCGATCTTCGTCGTGGCGATCGCCCACACCTTTAATTACAATCGCGACTACTACATTCCCGCCGACGTCGTCAGTCGGACGGAAGGTCAGCGGACGCGCGAACTGGAGATGGCGTGATCCGATGATGCACGCGGAGACTGCACCCCCCGGCGCCGCGGCGCCGGTCTTCTACCAGACCGACGAGGAGGGCCATCATTCCGAGGGCTCGACCATGCTCGGGTTCTGGCTCTACCTGATGAGCGACTGCCTCATCTTCGCGACCCTGTTCGCGACCTACGGGGTGCTCGGGCGCAGCTACGCGGCCGGCCCCACCCCGAAGGAGCTGTTCGACCTGCCGGGCATCGCGGTGAACACCGCCATGCTGCTGTTCTCGTCCATCACCTACGGCTTCGCCATGCTGGAGATGGACCGGGACCGGGTGAAGCAGACGCAGATCTGGCTCGCCATCACCGGCCTGTTCGGCGTCGCCTTCGTGGCCCTGGAGATCCGGGAGTTCGTCCACCTGTTCCACGAGGGCGCGCCGCCCTGGCGCAGCGCGTTCCTGTCCTCGTTCTACACCCTCGTCGGGACCCACGGCCTGCACGTCTCGATGGGCATCCTGTGGCTCGTCGTGCTGATGGTGCAGGTCAGCAAGCGCGGCCTGATCGTCGAGAACAAGCGCCGGCTGATGTGCCTGTCGATGTTCTGGCACTTCCTCGACCTGATCTGGATCGGCGTCTTCACCGTCGTCTACCTGATGGGAGTGCTCGAATGAGCGCCGACGCACACCACCTCACCGGCCACGGTCAGGACACGCACGACCCCCACGCCCACAGCGAGGGCGGGCACGGCACCTTCCAGAGCTACATGACGGGCTTCGTCCTGTCGGTGATCCTGACGGTGATCCCGTTCTGGCTGGTGATGGGCAACGTGCTCGACAACAGCCTCGTCACCACCCTGGTGATCCTGGCGCTCGGCGGCGTCCAGATGGTCGTGCACGTCATCTACTTCCTGCACATGAGCACGAAGTCGGAGGGCGGCTGGACCTTCATGGCGCTGATCTTCACCATCACGCTGGTGGTGATCATGCTCGCCGGCTCGGTGTGGGTCATGTACCACCTCAACCACAACATGATGCCGATGGATGCCCACGACGTCATGAAGAACGCCCGCTGAGCGCGCGTTCGGTTTCGAGACCCGCGGGGTCGGGAGGGGGGTCCGATCCGGGCCCCTCCCCGGCCCCGCTCTCGTTGCTGCGGCGCGCCGTGTTCGGCGCCGGCGCGGGCCTCGTCTTCCTGGTGCTGCTGGGGCTCGGGACCTGGCAGGTGGAGCGGCGGGCCTGGAAGCTCGACCTGATCGCCCGGGTCGATGCCCGGGTCCACGCGCCGCCCGTGCCGGCGCCCGGCGCCGCCGCGTGGCCGCGCGTCGGCCCCGACGACGCCTACCGGCATGTCCGGCTCTCCGGCACCTTCCTGCACGATCGCGAGACCCTGGTTCAGGCCGTCACCGAGCTGGGCGGCGGCTTCTGGGTGCTGACGCCCCTGCGGCGGCCGGACGGGACCGTCGTGCTGGTCAATCGCGGCTTCGTGCCCGGCGACCGTCGGGACCCGGCGACCCGGGCGGCCGGGCAGGTCGCGGGCGAGACCGCGGTGACCGGCCTCCTGCGGCTGACCGAGCCCGGGGGGGCGTTCCTGCGCGCCAACGATCCGAAGGACGGCCGCTGGTATTCCCGCGACGTGGCGGCGATCGCCGCCGCCCGGGACCTGACCGACGTCGCCCCCTACTTCGTGGACGCGGACGCGACACCCAATCCGGGCGGCCTGCCGGTGGGCGGCCTGACGGTGATCGCCTTCCCCAACAACCACCTCGTCTACGCGATCACGTGGTACGGGATGGCGCTGATGCTCGCCGGCGCCGTGATCTACCTGCTGCGGCGCGGCCCGGGGGACCGGGACGCCGAGGCGCGCTGAGGCCTGCTGGGGCGCCGGCGCCGCGCGGCCTCCGCGCGAGGCTTGACCGATAGGGGAGTAGCCCGCTCCGAGCGGGTCCCTATAATGGCGTGACAAACGCCACAACGAGTCAACGCCATGACCTCCCGCATCCCGAACTTCGCCGAAGTCCCGTTCTCAGGCGAATCGCTCGCGGTGTCGGCCCCGGCGCTCGGCGAGCCCTGGATGACGCCGGAGGGCATCCCGGTGAAGGGCCGCTACGGGCCGGAGGACCGGGAGGGCATCGAGTTCCTCGACACCTATCCGGGGATCGCGCCGTTCCTGCGCGGCCCCTACCCGACCATGTACGTCACCCAGCCCTGGACGATCCGGCAATATGCCGGCTTCTCCACGGCCGAGGATTCGAACGCCTTCTACCGCCGCAACCTCGCGGCCGGGCAGAAGGGCCTGTCGGTGGCCTTCGACCTCGCCACCCACCGCGGCTACGATTCCGACCATCCCCGCGTCTCGGGCGATGTCGGCATGGCGGGCGTGGCGATCGACTCGATCTACGACATGCGCACGCTGTTCTCCGGCATCCCGCTGGACGAGATGACCGTGTCGATGACGATGAACGGCGCCGTGCTGCCGATCCTCGCCCTCTACATCGTCGCCGCCGAGGAGCAGGGCGTGCCGCCGCAGAAGCTCGCGGGCACGATCCAGAACGACATCCTCAAGGAGTTCATGGTCCGCAACACCTACATCTATCCCCCCAAGGGATCGATGCGGATCATCTCCGATATCTTCGCCTACACGTCGAAGAACATGCCGAAATTCAACTCGATCTCGATCTCCGGCTACCACATGCAGGAGGCCGGCGCCACGAACGACCTGGAGCTCGCCTACACGCTCGCCGACGGCGTCGAGTACATCAAGGCCGGGCTGGCGGCCGGGCTGACCATCGACCAGTTCGCCCCACGCCTGTCGTTCTTCTGGGCGATCTCGACCAACTTCTTCATGGAGGTCGCCAAGATGCGGGCCGCGCGCCTGATCTGGGCGAAGCTCGTGAAGGGGTTCGATCCGAAGTCGGAGAAGTCGCTCGCCCTGCGCACCCACTCGCAGACGTCGGGCTGGTCGCTCACCGCCCAGGACGTGTTCAACAACGTCACCCGCACCAACATCGAGGCGATGGCGGCGACGCAGGGCGGCACGCAGTCGCTCCACACCAACGCGCTGGACGAGGCGCTGGCGCTGCCGACCGATTTCTCGGCCCGGATCGCCCGCAACACCCAGCTGTTCCTCCAGCAGGAGAGCGGCACCACCCGGATCGTCGATCCCTGGGGCGGCTCCTACTACGTGGAGAAGCTCACCGCCGACATGGTGGCGCGCGCCTGGGAGCACATCCGCGAGGTCGACGGGCTCGGTGGCATGGCCAAGGCGATCGAGGCCGGCATCCCGAAGCTGCGCATCGAGGAGGCCGCGGCCCGGGCCCAGGCCCGGATCGATTCCGGCCGCCAGACCATCGTGGGCGTGAACAAGTTCCGGGCCGACGACGAGATGGCGATCGAGCTGCTGCGGGTGGACAACGGCAACGTCCGCCGGCTCCAGATCGACAAGCTCAAGCGCCTGCGCGCCGAGCGCGACGAGGCGACGGTCGCGGACCGGCTCGACGCGCTCACGAAGGCCGCCGACGGCACCGGCAACCTGCTCGAACTCGCCGTCGACGCGGCCCGCGCCAAGGCGACGGTGGGCGAGATTTCCGAGGCCCTGGAGAAGGCCTGGGGCCGGCACCGCGCCGAGATCCGCTCGATCTCCGGCGTCTACAAGCGCGAGGTGGGGGGCATGTCGCCAGTGGTCGAGGAAGTCCGGGCGCTGGTCGAGGCGTTCGAGGAGAACGACGGCCGCCGGCCGCGCATCCTGGTCGCCAAGATGGGCCAGGACGGTCACGACCGCGGCCAGAAGGTGATCGCCTCGGCCTTCGCGGATCTCGGCTTCGACGTGGATATCGGGCCGCTCTTCGCCACGCCGGCGGAGGCCGCCCGGCAGGCGGTGGAGAACGACGTCCACATCGTCGGCGTCTCGTCGCTGGCGGCCGGCCACCTGACGCTGGTGCCGGAGCTGAAGGCGGCGCTCACCGAGCAGGGCCGCGACGACGTGATGATCGCCATCGGCGGCGTCATCCCGCCGGGCGACTACGAGGCGCTGACGGCGGCCGGCGCGGCGGCGATCTTCCCGCCCGGCACGGTGATCGCCGAGGCGGCAGCCAAGCTGATCCGCGCGCTGAACGAGCGGCTGGGCTACGCGGCCCGGCAGGCGGCGGAGTAGGGCGAGCCTCCCGCGGCGGCCGGGCTGGCCGCCGCGGACCTTATTCCAAAGCGCCTCAGTTCAGCGCCTGCGGGTCCGCCTCGGTGAGGAACGCCCCGACGGCGTGGAGGAACTGCATGCGGTTCTTCTCCATCATCACCGTATGGGTGCCCTCCCCCAGCTCGACGAAGCGCTTGTAGGGGGCGTGGGTGAGCTTGGCGAAGTATTCCTGGGCCTGGTAGCTCGGCAGGTCGGCGTCCCACTCGGCGTGGATGATCAGCACGGGCACGCGGATCTCGCCCGGGTCGTAGAGCGGCTTGCCGGCCGCCCAGTAGGCGTCCTTGTCGGCGACCGTGCCGTTCGGCGCGCGCAGGACCGGCGGCGACCGCTTCGCCCCGGCCGCGTCGGTCGCGAAGGTCGCGTCGGCCCACTGGTCGAACCAGCCCGCCGGGATCAGGTCGGCCTTCTTGTCCTCGGGCACCCCGGTCAGCCAGCGGGCCCGGGCGCTGTCCCGGCTGACGGTGCGGTAGGCCCCCACCTTGCCGCCGCCGCCGATCAGGCCCGGCGTGCGCGCGAGCCATTGCGGCGCGTAGAGGACGAGGCGGTTGACGCTGTCGTTGTGGGTGCTGGTGTAGAGCCCCATGGTGGAGGTCCCCCAGGACCAGCCCATCAGGTCGATCTTCTCGACGCCGCGCCGCTTCTTGATGAAGTCGACGACCTGCCCCACCACCTTGGCGGCGTCGGGCGTGCGCATCAGCGGCGGGTTGTCGTCCGGCGGCGCGTCCATGGCGGCCGGGCGCCCCGACAGGCCGTAGCCCGGCAGGTCCACGCAGTAGACGTCGAAGCCGAGGCCCGCGAGGTAGTCCATGGCCGACAGCCCGCCGAGCGGCAGGTCGAAGGCCGTGGAGGACGGGTAGGTCGAGCCGTGCACGTAGAGCAGGATCCGGTCGCCCGGGAACGTGTCGGTGCCGGCCGGGCGCTTGTTGCGCACGTAGATGTCCACGCCATGCTCGCTCCAGGGCAGGCGGAACTCTTCCATGGCCAGCCGGGCCGCGGGAGCCGCGACGGCAGGGGCCGCCGAGGCCGCGAGCGCCGCTCCGGCGGCGAGCGCCCCGACCAACTCGCGCCGGGCCAGGCCCCGGCCCATTCGTGCCGCGTTCGCATCTGTCCGCATCGGTCTGTCCGCCATGGTTTCCTCCGGTCCGCCTTGTCCGGCGGCTCGGGCGATTGAACCGGCGGGTACCGGCGGGCGCAACGCTCCGGAGCGGCAGGCGGCGGACAGGCCGCGGGTTCCGTCGCCCGATCCGGCGAATCCGCGTGAAAAAAGCCCGCCCCTGTCGCCGGGGCTGGTGACGCCGCGCCTCCGGGCGGGCATTGAGGCGCAGGATCCCGGGAGACGCCCGCTTATGACGACTCCGACCACCGTCGCCACCACGCCCTTCCCCGACCAGAAGCCGGGCACCTCCGGCCTGCGCAAGAAGGTGCCGGTGTTCCGGCAGCCGAACTACGTCGAGAACTTCGTCCAGGCGATCTTCGACACCCTGCCCGACAAGGCGGGCGCCACCCTGGTGCTCGGCGGCGACGGCCGGTTCCTCAACCGCGAGGTGGTGCAGAAGACGCTGCGGCTGGCCGCCGGAAACGGCTTCGGCCGGGTCCTGGTCGGGCAGGGCGGCCTGCTCTCGACGCCGGCCGCCTCCTGCGTGATCCGGAAGGCCAAGGCGCTCGGCGGCATCGTCCTCTCGGCGAGCCACAACCCGGGCGGCCCGGAGGGCGATTTCGGCATCAAGTTCAACGCCGCCAACGGCGGCCCGGCACCGGAAACCGTCACCGACGCGATCTTCGCGCGGGCCAAGGCGCTGACCGAGTACCGCGTCGTCGAGGCCCCGGACCTCGACCTCGACACGCTCGGCGACACCCGCCTCGGCGCCATGACGGTCACGGTGATCGACCCGGTGGCCGACTACGCCGAACTGATGCGCACGCTGATCGACTTCGACGCGGTGTCGCGGCTGTTCGCCTCCGGCTTCCGCATGCGCTTCGACGCCATGAGCGCGGTGACGGGGCCGTACGCGACGGCGATCCTCGAAGGGATGCTCGGCGCCCCCGCCGGCACGGTGGTCAACGCCGTGCCGAAGGAGGATTTCGGCGGCCACCACCCGGATCCGAACCCGGTCCACTGCCACGACCTGTTCGACCTGATGCAGGGCCCGGACGCGCCGGATTTCGGCGCGGCCTCGGACGGTGACGGCGACCGCAACATGATCGTGGCGCCGGGCCTGTTCGTGACGCCGAGCGACAGCCTCGCCCTGCTCGCCGCCCACGCCCACCGGGCGCCGGGCTACGCCGGCGGGCTCGCCGGTGTCGCGCGGTCCATGCCCACGAGCCGCGCCGCCGACCGGGTCGCCGCCGCCCTCGGCATCGAGGCCTACGAGACACCCACCGGCTGGAAGTTCTTCGGAAACCTGCTGGATGCGGGCCTCATCACCCTGTGCGGCGAGGAGAGCGCCGGCACCGGCTCGAACCACGTGCGCGAGAAGGACGGGCTCTGGGCGGTTCTGCTCTGGCTCAACATCCTGGCGGCCACCGGCGAGCGGGCCGACGCGCTGGTGCGGGCGCATTGGCGCGCCTACGGGCGCGACTACTACGCCCGCCACGATTACGAGGAGGTCGATTCCGACGCCGCCAACGGCCTGATGGACGCGCTCCGCGAGAAGCTCGCCGGGCTGCCGGGCACGCGGATCGGCGACCTCACGGTGTCGACGGCCGACGAGTTCGCCTACCGCGACCCGGTCGACGGCTCGCTCACCGAGCGCCAGGGCATCCGGATCGGCTTCGCCGAGGACGCGCGGGCGGTGTTCCGGCTCTCGGGCACCGGCACCGCCGGGGCGACGCTGCGGGTCTACCTGGAGCGCTACGAGAACGCGCCGGACCGGCTCGACTTGGCCGTGGCCGAGGTGCTGGCCCCGGTGGCCGCCGCAGCCCGCGCGATCGCCGAGATCGCGCCGCGCACCGGAAGGCCTGAGCCGAGCGTGGTGACCTGAGGGGAGCCGGGAGACGACCCGTCTCTGCGCGGGGAGCGAAGCGACCCAGAGGCGCCACGCTCGACGGCGGCGCGCGACTCCGGGTCGCTTCGCTGCGCGCGCGATGGCGGCAGGGCCGGCGCCGATTTCCTCAAACCAGGTCCTTCACCATGTGCACGGTGACGTCGTCGTCGCGGGTCCGGCCCGGTCCGTCGTAGAGCTCCTCCCGCTCCACCCGGTAGCCGAGTGCCCCGTAGAGGCGCAGGTTCGCCGTGTACTTCTTGTTGGTGTAGAGGCGCAGTCGCGTCAGCCCGGCCTCGCCCGCGACCGCGTCGGCGCGTCCCATCAGCCGGCTGCCGAAGCCCCGGCCCTGGAAGGTCGGATGCACCGCGACGTTGACGACCAGAAGGTGATCGGCCTCGGTCCGCGTCTCGATCAGGCCGGCGAGATCCGGGCCGGCCACCAGCAGGTCGAAGCGGTGGTCCCGCAGAGCCTGCGCGTAGTCCGCCCGCATGGGGATCGGCAGGCGGCCGATCACCGGGATCCACTTCGTGTAGGCCGCCTCCACCAGCGCCCGGATCGCGTCCGCGTCCGCGGGCGCACCGCGCCGGAGCGCGACTGACTCGTTCATCTGACCTCTCACGGTTGACCGCGGCGCGTCCGTCCCCTAAAGACCCGCCCGTCGATGGGGCTCCGCACGGGGCCCCGTCGCGTTTTCACGCGCACCCGTGGGCGGGATCCTCCCGCCCTGTCGTCCCGGACCGCGATGGGCCGGGAAAAGGAGGGCGCGTTCCTCATTCTCGTCACGAGAGGACGCGGAAGATATGTCGAAGCGGATTCAGGCGAAGCACAAGCTCGACCGCCGCATGGGCCAGAACATCTGGGGCCGCCCGAAGAGCCCCGTCAACCGCCGCGAGTACGGCCCCGGCCAGCACGGCCAGCGCCGCAAGGGCAAGATGAGCGACTTCGGCACGCAGCTGCGCGCCAAGCAGAAGCTCAAGGGCTACTACGGCAACATCACCGAGAAGCAGTTCCGCCGCTACTACGCCGAGGCGATCCGCCTGCGCGGCGATTCCGGCGAGAACCTCGTCGGCCTGCTCGAGCGCCGCCTCGACGCCGTGGTCTACCGGGCGAAGTTCGTCGCGACCCCGTTCGCCGCGCGCCAGTTCGTCAACCACGGGCACGTCAAGGTGAACGGCGTCCGCGTCAACATCCCGAGCTACCAAGTGAAGGCCGGCGACCTCATCGAGGTCAAGGAGTCGTCCCGCCAGCTCGAGATCGTCATCGTGGCGACGCAGCTCTCCGAGCGCGACGTGCCGGACTACATCGAGGCCGACCACGCCAAGATGACCGCCCGCGTCACCCGCATCCCCAGCCTGTCCGAGGTGCCCTACCCGGTGCAGATGGAGCCGAACCTCGTCATCGAGTTCTACTCCCGCTGATCCTGTCGCCCCGGCGACCGATGGAGGGGCTGCCCGTTCGGGCGGCCCCTTCGCGTTTCGATACCTCAGTCCCGAAGGCCGGCCTCCGGCACCCGGGACGGGGCGCGGGCCTCAGCAGCCGTGGCAGATCGAGCCCATCGTGTGCCGCATCTTGCTGTCCCAGGCCTTCGAGCGGGCCTCGGCGGCCTTCTGAGCCTTGATCATCTCGGCCTGGCTCACGGGCTGCGGCAGTCCGGTGGCCGCGGCGTTGCCCGTCGGCTTGGTCTGGCTCATGGGGGTGACCCGGCGGCCGCCCACGATGGGGCCGGCCGGGGCGGCGGGGCCGGGGCCCGCGCCCGGAGCCGGGCTCTGGGCCAGCGCCGGCGTCGCCCCGAGCAGGAGGCCGAGAAGCAGCGCGGGACGAAGAATTGCCATGGACGTGATCTCCCCGGCGGAGGATCCTGTGCCGGCCCCGCCTCATCTGGCGGCGATCCTACCCGATCACACCTTTAAAATCATGCCGACGGCAGATCCCCGGTGAGCGCCGGTCCGCCCCTGAACCGCCGGGAGGCCGTCGCCGCGGCCCTGGCCCGCCTCGCCCCGCGCCTGCCGGATTTCGAGGCGGAGGCCGCCCTCGACCGGGCGCTGGCGAGCCCCGGCCTCCGCCGGGCCGCCCCCGAGACGGCGGCCCGCCTCGCCCTCGTGGCCTACGCGCGCCACGTCTTCACGGATTACGACGAACTCCTCGCGGAAGGCTACGACCGGGACAGCGCCCGGCACTTCGTCCTCGAAGACCTCAACGCCGCGCTCGCCGCCTGGGGCGCCGCGCCGGTCCCCGAGGACGAGCCCGGCGCGCCCGGGGCCGATCCGCGCTGAGGCGGTCGCGCCGGGCTCCGCCATGCTGTAGGAGACCGGCCCGGGGCCGCCCCGCGGCCCGTTCCGGTGCCGCTCGTGGAGATTGGCAGAAGACCATGAAGATCAGCGCGCGCAACGTCCTCAAGGGTACGGTCGTCTCGGTGGAGAAGGGGGCGACAACCTCCCACGTGAAGATCGAGATCAGCCCCGGCCAGGTGGTCACCGCCTCGATCACCAACGCGGCCGTCGAGTCCCTCAAGCTCGTCGCCGGCGGTCCCGCCTACGCGGTGATCAAGGCCTCCGACGTCATGGTCGCCGTCGACTGACGACGGCTCGCGCGCCGCCCTCCTGGACGAAGGGCGGCGCCCATTCACCACGCTCCGGGCCCGGGCGGGGGCCGGCCGCCTTCGCGCCGCCGCCGCCGCCGGATAGGATGAGCCCGGACAAGGAGTTCCGCGCGTGCAGAAGACCGTGCTCGGCATCGAGACCACCTGCGATGAGACCGCCGCCGCGGTGGTGTCGGTCGACGAGGAGGGTGGCGCTCAGATCCGCGCCAACGAGGTGCTCAGTCAGATCGCCGAGCACGCGGCCTACGGCGGCGTCGTGCCGGAGATCGCCGCCCGCGCCCATGTCGAGGTGCTCGACCGGCTGATCGCCCGCGCCCTCGACCGGGCCGGGACCGGCTTCCGGGACCTCGACGGCATCGCGGTGGCGGCCGGGCCCGGGCTGATCGGCGGCGTGCTGGTCGGCCTCGTCACCGCCAAGACCCTGGCGCTCGTGACCCGCAAGCCCCTGCTCGCCGTCAACCACCTGGAGGCCCACGCCCTCACGGCGCGGCTCACCGACGGCATCGCCTTCCCCTACCTGCTGCTCCTGGTCTCGGGCGGCCACACCCAGCTCGTCGCTGTGCGCGGCGTCGGCGACTACGTGCGCCTCGGCTCCACCGTCGACGACGCCATCGGCGAGGCCTTCGACAAGGTCGCCAAGCTCCTGGGCCTCGGCTATCCCGGCGGCCCCGAGGTCGAGCGCGTGGCCGAGGCCGGCGATCCCGAGCGCTTCGCCCTGCCCCGGCCGATGCTCGGCCGCCGCGAGGCCGACTTCTCCCTCTCGGGCCTCAAGACCGCCGTGCGGATCGAGGCCGAGCGGATCGCCCCGCTGGCCGAGCGCGACGTCGCCGATCTCTGCGCGAGCTTCCAGGCCGCCGTGGTCGACGTGGTGGTGGACCGCGCTCGGGTCGCCCTGCGCGCCTTCTCGGACGTCGCCGGACGCCCGACCGCCCTGGTGGCGGCGGGGGGCGTGGCGGCCAACGGCGCCGTCCGGCGGGCGCTGGCGTCCCTCGCGGGCGAGGCGGGCCTGAGCTTCGTGGCCCCGCCCCTGCCCCTCTGCGGCGACAACGGCGCGATGATCGCCTGGGCCGGGCTGGAGCGCCTGCGCCTCGGGCTGGTGGACGACCTCACCGCCCCGGCGCGGCCCCGCTGGCCGCTGGCGGCCGCCCCGGCCCGCGCGGCGGTCCCGGCCGGATGAGCGCGGCGGACCGGCGCGCCCACTGGCGGGACCTGGTGGAGCGCCGCCTGCCCGGGGCCGCCCGGCCGGGCTGGCCGGTGCGGCTCGACCATTGCTTCGCCCGCATCCTCCTGGACCACGCCTGCGGCGGTGCCTGGCGCGACCATGTCCGCCCGCCCGCCCACGCCACCATGCCCCTCGCGCAGCTGGAGCTGGCGATCGCGCTCGGCGAGGCGGTGCTCGCGGGGCGCGCGGATCTCGCCCTCCTCAACCGCCGCTCGCTCGCGTGGCGCGGCAAGATCGCCCTCGCGCCGGTGCCCGCGGCTCTCCGCGACGGCGACCTGACCCTGCGCCGCTGGCGCCCGGAGGACGCGGCGCCGTTCGCGGCGCTCAACGCCGATCCGGCGGTGATGGCCCACTGTCCCCGGACCCGGACCGCGACGGAGAGCGAGGCCGAGGCCGGCCTCCTCGACCGCCGCTTCGTGGCGGACGGGTTCGGCCCCTGGGCCCTGGAACACGCGGGCCGGTTCGTCGGCTTCGCCGGCGCGATGCGGATCCTGCGGCCCCTGCCCTTCCCCGGCGGCGACCGGCCCGGTTCGACGGTCGAGCTGGCCTGGCGCCTCGCGCGGGACTCCTGGGGCCGCGGCCTCGCCACGCGCGCCGCGCGGCTCGCCCGCGCCGACCTCGCGGAGCGCTGCGGGATCCGCAGCGTCGTGGCCTTCACGGCGGCCGGCAACGGCCGCTCCCGCGCCGTGATGGAGCGTCTCGGCATGCGCCCGGCCGGGACATTCCCGCATCCGGCGGTGCCGGAGGGGCCGCTGCGCGACCACGTGCTCTACCGGCTGGACTGCGCCGACAGGGAGGAAGCGGCATGAGCGCCGAGACCCCGATCAACGTCGTCGGCGGCGGGGCCTGGGGCACGGCGCTGGCCAACGCCGCCGCCGGGGCCGGCCATCCCGTCACCCTCTGGCTGCGCGACCCGGGGGCCGCCGCCGCCCTGCAGGCCCAGCGGGAGAATCCGCGCTACCTGCCGGGCGTGCCGCTCCACCCGGCGATCCGGGCGACGGGCGAGGCCGCCGACCTCGCCCGTGCCCGGGCGACGCTCCTGGTCGTGCCCGCCCAGACCGTGCGCGGCGTGCTGGAATCCCTGCGCGGACCCCTGGCGACGGCCGGGCCGGTCATCCTCTGCGCCAAGGGGATCGAGCGCGGCAGCGACAGCTTCCTCAGCGCGGTGGCCGAGCAGGTCCTGCCGCCGGGAACGCCCGTGGCGGTCCTGTCCGGCCCGAGCTTCGCGATCGACGTCGCCCGCGGCCTGCCCACGGCCGTGACCCTGGCGGCGGCCGATGCCGGCCGCGCCGCCGCCCTGAGCGCGCTGCTGTCGGGACCGAGCTTCCGCCTCTACCACACCGACGACGTGCGCGGCGTCGAGATCGGCGGCGCCGGCAAGAACGTGCTCGCCATCGCCTGCGGGATCGTGGCCGGGCGCGGGCTCGGCGAGAGCGCCCGGGCGGCGCTGATCGCCCGGGCCTTCGCCGAGCTGATGCGCTTCGCCCGCACCTTCGGGGGCCGGCCCGAGACGCTGATGGGGCTCTCCGGCCTCGGCGACCTCGTGCTCACCGCCTCCTCGCCGCAATCGCGCAACTTCGCCTTCGGCCAGCGCCTCGGCGCCGGGGCGAGCCCGGCCGAGGCCGCGGGCGGCAAGCTCGCCGAGGGGGCGTTCACGGCCGCGGCGCTGGCCGGGCTGGCCGCCGCCAGGGGCATCGAGATGCCGGTGGCGGCGGCCGTCGCCGCCATCGTGGCGGGCACCGCCAGCGTCGACGACGTGATCGCCGGCCTGCTGGCCCGTCCGCTGCGCGGGGAGACCGACTGACGCCGGCCCCGCCCCGCAACCCCTGTCACGCCACCGAGGCCGCCGGCACAGCGTGGCCTTGTCCTTGACCGTGGGTGTGGGCCGCGAAGCGCGCGATCGGCGCCGGCCGACCCAGCAGGTAGCCCTGGGCGAGGTGGCACTGCTCGCCGGCCAGGAAGGACAGCTCCTCGGCGGTCTCCACGCCCTCCGCCACCACGGCGAGCCCGAGGCCGCGCCCCAGCCCCAGGACGGAGCGCACGATCGCGGCCCCCTGCGGGTTGCTGTGGACCGCCCTGATGAACGAGCCGTCGATCTTGATCCGGTCGAACGGGAAGGCGCGCAGGTTCGACAGCGACGAGTAGCCGGTGCCGAAATCGTCCATGGCGATCCGCACGCCGAGGGCCTTGAGCTGGCGCAGGGTGAGGAGCGCCCGGGCCGGATCCCGGATCAGCGCGGTCTCGGTGATCTCGATCTCCAGGCGCTCCGCCCGCAATCCGGATTCGTACAGGGTCCCGTGGACGAACGGGACGAAGTGCGGGTTGTGGAGCTGCACCGCCGAGACGTTGACGGCGATCGCCAGCGGGTTCGGCCAGCCGGCCGCCGCCCGGCAGGCCTCCCGCAGCACCCAGGCGCCGATCTCGAGGATCGCCCCGGTCTCCTCGGCGATCGGGATGAACACGGCCGGCGAGATGCCGCCCCTGTCCGGATGGTGCCAGCGCAGCAGCGCCTCGAAGCCCGTGACCGTGCCGGACTCGATCTGGCTCTGCGGCTGGTAGACGAGCTCCAGCTCGCCCCGCGCCACCGCGTGGCGGAGGTCGTGCTCGAGTTGGCGCCTGTCGCGGATCTCGGCGCCCATGCTGGCGTCGTAGCGCCGGCAGGTGCCGCGCCCCTCGCTCTTGGCCCGGTAGAGGGCGGCGTCGGCGTGGCTCAGGAGCGCGCGCAGGTCCGCGGCGTCGTCGGGATAGACCGCGATGCCGATGCTGGTGGCGATCACCGGGCCGGAGGCGGCCGGAACCGCCGCCAGGGTGGCGAGGATTCGCTCGGCCAGCCGCTCCGCCTGTCCCTCCGCCTGCGGCGTCAGGATGGCGAACTCGTCGCCGCCGAGCCGCGCCATCAGCTGCTCGGGATCGAGGAGACCGCCGACCCGCAGCGCGAGGTCGCGCAGCATCGCGTCGCCGGCGGCGTGCCCGAACAGGTCGTTGACCTCCTTGAACCGGTCGAGGTCCAGGCACAGCACCGCGAGCCGGCCGCCCTGGGCGTCCGCGGCGCGCATCGCGCGCTCGAGCCGGGCGTGGAAGCTCGTGCGGTTGGCGAGGCCGGTGAGCGCGTCGTGGTGGGCGAGGTAGTGGATCTCGCTCTCGGCCCGGCGCCGCGCGCGCAGGTCGCGCACCGCCACGGCGTGGTGCGGCAGGCGCCCGTACTCGGCGACCGGGCGCATGATCACCTCGACGGGAATGGGGGCGCCCGCCGCCGGGACGAGTTCGGTCTCCAGGGGCTGGTCGGCCGTCCCTGAGCCGGGCACGAGGTCCGGCAGGTAGGCGCTGAGGCTCCGGCCCGTCAGGACGGCCGCCTCCAGGCCCGCGAGCCGGGCGAAGGCCTCGTTGGCGCTGACGATCTCGCCGCCGCGGCAGACGACGAGGCCCTCCACGGCCGCGTTGGCGAGGCTGCGCAGGCGCTCGCGCTCGAGATCGGCGCGGCGGCGCTCGCGCAGGTCGACCACGAGGGCGGCGCCGGCGAGCAGCAGGATCAGGCAGCTCGCCACCGCCACGGCCGCGGCGAGCCACCCGCTCCGGATCGCGCCCGAGGGGATCGCCACGGTGGGGTCGGGATGCAGGGTCACCGCGCCCATGCCGGCGAAGTGGTGGCCGCAGATCGCCAGGATCAGCAGCGCGGCGCCGCCGTACCGACCCCGGAACGTGGTGGCCGACAGGCCGACCACCAGGGCGGCGGCGCCGAGCCCCGCCCCGAGGCCGACCGAGACCACGACCAGCGCGGGAGTCCAGGCGAGGTGCCCCGCCACCTGATAGGCGGCCATGCCGGTGTAGTGCATCGTCGCGATGCCGCCGCCGACCACGGCGCCGCCGAGGCCCGCCTGGACCGCCCGGCCGGAGACGGCCAGGGCGAAGCCGAGCCCGGTGATCGCGACGGCGTCCACGTAGGAGAGGAGCGTCAGCCCGACGCCGTAGCCCGACGGCAGCCCGGGCTCGAAGGCGAGCATCGCCAGGAAATGCGTCGCCCAGATCCCCGATCCCCCGGCGGCGGCGGCCACCGCGACCCAGACGTAGCGGCCGCGGCCGCCGGTCCGGCCGGCATGGGTGAGGAGCTCGATCGCGGTGCCGCTCGCCAGCGCGCAGACCAGGGCCGCGAGGCCTACCAGCCACAGGTTGTGTTCACCGATAAAGCAACCGATGACTGAGATCATGTATGCAACCGGCGATTGGTGCGTGACGCGCTATACGGCTATTTGCATGCAGAATTTAATATTTGCCCAAGGCTTGCGATAGCAGAGCTGCGGCGTTCTACGCGGGTTCTGCTTGACCGCCGGTCCCGCGCGCGGCCGGGGCCGGACCGGCCTGTTCCCGGGAGGCGAAGCTGGGCTATGGCGGGGCGCGCCGCCCGGCCGGGCGGTCTACTGGGACTTCAGCGATGGCGTACTGGCTGTTCAAATCCGAGCCCGCGACCTGGTCGTGGGATCAGCAGGTCGCGGCCGGGGAGGCCGGCACGCACTGGAACGGCGTGCGCAACCACCTCGCCAAGAAGCAGCTGATGGCCATGCAGGTCGGCGAGGAGGGCTTCTTCTACCACTCGAACGAGGGCAAGGCGGTGGTGGGCATCGTGGCGGTGATCCGCGCCTACTATCCCGACCACACCGACGAGACCGGCCGCTTCGGCATGGTCGACGTCAGGGCCGTGCGGGCGCTGCCGAGCCCGGTCACGCTCGAGGCGATCAAGGCCGACGCGGCGCTCGCCGACATGGTGCTGGTCAACAATTCCCGGCTGTCGGTGCAGCCGGTGACCGAGGCCGAGTGGGCGCGGGTCTGCGCCCTCGGCGGGCTCGGCTGAGCCGGGGCGCGCGGCCCGACGGGCCGCTCAGGCGGCGCGGTTGAGGGGGCCGCGCACGGGGCCCACGAAGTCCGGCTCGACCTCGACCGGCGGCAGCGTGTCCATGACCCGGGCGGCCGGCAGGGTCACCACCACCTCGGTGCCCTCGCGGGGCTTGGAGGACAGCTGGAACTGCCCGCCGTGCAGCTCCACGAGGCCCTTCACGATCGGAAGGCCGAGGCCGGAGCCCTGCTCGGCGGTCTTGATCGCGAGCGAGCCGCGCCCGAACGAGGACAGGACCGTGCCGAGCTCGTCCTCGGGGATGCCCGGGCCGCTGTCCTTCACCGAGACGTACTGCCCGCCCGAGGCGGTCCAGCCGACCTTCAGCCAGATCTCGCCGCCCGGGGGCGTGAACTTCACGGCGTTCGACAGGAGGTTCAGGACGATCTGGCGCAGCGCCCGCTCGTCGGCCCAGAGCCGCGGCAGCGAGCCGTCGACGAGGTCGTGGAAAGTCTGGTTCTTCGCCTTGGCCCGCAGGCCCATCATGTGGCGGCACTCCTCGACCACGTGGGCGAGCTGCACCGGCTCCTCGTTGAGCTCGTAGCGCCCCGCCTCGATCCGCGACAGGTCGAGGATCTCGTTGATCAGGTTCAGGAGGTGCATCCCGCTGTCGTGGATGTCGTGCGAGTACTCGCGGTAGGACGGCGCCGTGTGGGTGCCGAACACCTCGTTCTTCATCACCTCCGAGAAGCCCAGGATGGCGTTGAGCGGCGTGCGCAGCTCGTGGCTCATGGTGGCGAGGAAGCGCGACTTGGCGAGGTTGGCCTCCTCGGCCCGGCGGCGGGCCTCGTCCGAGTTGGCCTTGGCCTGCTCCAGCTCGCCGAACACCGCGTCCTTCTCGGCGCGGGAGCGCAGGGCGCCCACCGTCGAGGTGTAGAGGCGGCGGGACAGCCCCAGGAAGAAGACCTGCGCGCCGCCGGCCATCACCACCAGCATCAGCAGGTCCATCCCGCGGGAGAAGGCCGCGAGCGAGGCGGTGGCGAGGGCCAGCGGCACCAGGGCGGCGACGGCGGCGAGCGGCACCGTCGCGGCCAGCATGGTGGTGACCGCGGAGGCGATGACGAGGCCGAACAGCGCGAAGGTCCAGCCGCCGGTGGTTCCGAGCCCGATCATCGCGGCCCACGACAGGCTCTGCAGCACCTCGCCGACCAGGAAGCGGCGGCGCCAGCGGGCGAGCGGGATCGTCGCCGGGTCGGCGCGGAGGAAGCGCCGGCTCAACGTCGTGTTGAGCGAGATCATCAGGACCACGCCGAGCGCCCAGATCGCCGCCACCGGCGGCGCGATCCAGAAGGTCGACGCCGCGGCCAGCACCGCCGCGAACCCCACCAGCGGGATGCCCGCGCCGACCCGGTACTGGGCGTAGTGGCGCAGCAGCTCGTAGTCGAAGGCCCGTTCGAGGCCGGTCCGCGAGGTCAGCTTCTCCCGGGCCGAGCGGATTTCCCGGGCGACCCCGCGGCGGCGCGCCGCCTCCTCCGTCGAGGGGCCGCGACCGCGCTGGACCATCTCGACGGTGAGATCGGACATGCGCGTCTTCAAACTCGGCTCGAATGCGCGGACGGGCGGCGGTGGCGGGGAAGCACTCCGTGAGGATGGGGCGGATATGTTAAGAAGCGGCTGCCGACATCCCTGCAATCTTAAGCATCGCGGGCTGTATCGAGACTGTCGTGCCGTCGGATCGACGTGCGGTGCCGCACATCGTGTCGGGGCCCGCGCCCGCTAGTCTCGGGTGGAGGCCCGCCGGCCCGAGCGCGGTCGCACGCCGCGATCCGGGGCGCCCGGACACGCGCGTCGAGAGAGGGTCGCCGACCATGCCGAATCTCACCGTCAACGGCGTCGCGCACGCGATCGACGCCGATCCCGACATGCCCCTGCTCTGGGTGCTGCGCGACCGGCTCGACGCCACCGGCACCAAGTACGGCTGCGGCATCGCGCAGTGCGGCGCCTGCACGGTCCACCTCGACGGCCAGCCGGTCCGGGCCTGCCAGACGCGGCTGGGCGATGTCGGCGCGGCGCAGGTGACGACCATCGAGGGCGTGTCGGGCCGGGTGGCCGAGGCCGTCCAGGCGGCCTGGCGCAAGCTCGACGTGGTCCAGTGCGGTTACTGCCAGTCCGGCCAGATCATGTCGGCGATCGGCCTGCTCTCGGGCAACGCCAAGCCCACCGACGCCGACATCGACGGCGCCATGGACGGCAACATCTGCCGCTGCGGCACCTATCAGCGCATCCGCGCGGCGATTCACGAAGCCGCGCGCAGCCTCGCCTGATCCGTCCCGGCGCCCACCTTCCCGCCCTCCCCCGCGGTCCCGACCGGAGCCTCGCCGCCATGCTGAACGCCCGTCGACCGAACCCCCTCCCCGTCCGTCCGAGCCGCCGCGGCCTGCTCGCGGGCGCCGGCGCCCTCGTGGTCGCGTTCCGGCTCGACCCGAAACCCGCCCGCGCCGCGCCCGGCCCGAACCTCGCCGACGTGAAGGCGCAGCCCAACGCCTTCGTGCGGATCGGCGCGGACGACACCGTCACGGTGGTGATCAAGCACCTCGACATGGGCCAGGGGAACACGACCGGGCTCGCCACGATCCTGGCCGACGAGCTCGGCGCCGACTGGCGACACGTCCGCACCGAGTTCGCCCCCGCCGACGCGGCGCTCTACAACAACAGCCTGATGGGCCCGATCCAGGGCACCGGCGGCTCGACCGCGGTGGCCAATTCCTGGTTCCAGCTGCGCAAGGCCGGCGCGGCCGCCCGCGAGATGCTGATGGCCGAGGCCGCCTTCCGCTGGAAGGTGCCGGTCTCCGAGATCACGGTCGCCGACAGTCTCGTGCGCCACGCCCCGTCCGGCCGGCAGGCCCGGTTCGGGGAGCTCGCGGCCTCGGCCGCCTCGCTGCCGGTGCCGTCCGAGCCGCGGCTCAAGGACCCGAGCGAGTGGACGCTGATCGGCCAGACGGTGCCGCGCCTCGATTCCGTCGCCAAGACGAACGGCACGGCGGTCTACTCCCTCGACATCCGCCGCCCGAACCAGGTCACGGCCCTCGTCGCCCGGGCCCCGCGCTTCGGCGCCACCGTGAAGAGCTTCGACGCCGCGGCCGCCCGGAAGGTCGCGGGCGTCCTCGACGTGGTGCAGGTGCCGACCGGCGTGGCGGTGATCGCCCGCGACACGTGGTCGGCCATGAAGGGCCGCGAGGCGCTGACCGTCGCCTGGGACGACAGCACCGCCGAGACCCGCTCGTCCGACGCGATCCTGGCCGAGTACCGCGAGCGCGCCAAGGGTCCCGGCCTGACGGCCTCCGAGCGCGGCGACCCGCAGGCGGCGCTCAAGGGCGCCGCCAAGGTCGTCGAGGCCGAGTTCACCTTCCCCTACCTCGCCCACGCGGCGATGGAGCCCCTGAACGCCACGATCGAGAAGGGGGCCGACGGCGGCTACGACGTCTACGCGGGCTTCCAGTTCCAGACCGTCGAGCAGGCCACCATGGCGGCGATCCTCGGCGTGACGGCCGACCGGGTCCGGCTGCACAGCAACTGGGCCGGCGGCTCGTTCGGGCGCCGGGCGACGCCCACCGCGGACTACCTCGCGGAAGCCGCCACCGTCTTCAAGGCGTCCGGCGAGAAGGCCCCGCTCCACCTCGTCTGGACCCGCGAGGACGACATGGCCGGCGGCTATTACCGCCCGACCGTGCTGCACAGGGTCCGGGCCGGCATCGACGGCAAGGGCGCGGTGGTCGGCTGGGACCACGTGATGGTCGGCAAGTCGATCATGATCGGCTCGCCCTTCGAGGCGATGATCGTCAAGAACGGCATCGACGCCACCACCGTGGAGGGCGCCTCCGACACCGCCTACGCGCTGCCGGCCTACCGGTTCGGCGTCCATAACGGCCGCGAGGGCGTGCCGGTCCTGTGGTGGCGCTCGGTCGGCCACACCCACACGGCCCACGTGATGGAGGTGATGATCGACGAGCTGGCCCACGCCGCCAACGTCGATCCGGTCGCCTACCGGCTCTCTCTCCTGACCCAGGCGCCGCGGCTGTCCGGCGTGCTCAAGCTCGCCGCCGAGAAGGCCGGCTGGAGCGCCAAGCCGCAGGATCCGGGCCGCGGCCTCGGCGTGGCGGTCCACGAATCCTTCGGCTCCTACGTCGCCATGGTGGCCGACGTCACGGCGCACGACGCCGCGATCCGCGTCAACCGGATCGTGGCGGCGGTGGATGTCGGCGTTCCGGTCAACCCGGACGTGATCCGCGCGCAGGTCGAGGGCGCGGTCGGTTTCGCCCTGTCGGCGGTGCTGCGCAACCGCATCACCCTCAAGGACGGGCAGGTGCAGGAGCACAATTTCGACGCCTACGAGCCGACCCGGATGAGCGAGATGCCGAAGGTGGAGGTGCACATCGTGCCGAGCCAGGCGGCGCCCACCGGGATCGGTGAGCCGGGCGTGCCCGTGCTCGGGCCGTCGATCGCCAACGCGGTCTTCGCCGCGACCGGCCGGCGCCTGCGCTCGCTGCCGCTCGACCTCTCCGGCGTGAAGGGCGCGTGAGGAAACGCACGTTCCGCCGGCCCGGATCGGCGTAGGAAGGGTGGGCCTTCCCCCCAAGGCAAGAGACCCGACTGACGACGGCGCGGCGCGACACCGCGCCGTTTCTTTTTCGCGCGCCGCGACGCCATCTCCGGGCCATGCCCGCCTTCGACGACACCGCCGCGCGCCTGCGCGCCTGCCGCCTCTGCCGCGACACGCCCCGCTACGGGCCGCCCCTGCCCCAGGAGCCCCGGCCGATCGTCCAGGGCTCGGCCACGGCCCGCCTCTGCATCGCCAGCCAGGCCCCCGGCACCCGCGCCCACCGCACCGGGCAGCCCTTCACCGACCCGTCGGGCGTGCGGCTGCGCGCCTGGCTCGGCCTCGACGCGGCGCGGTTCTACGATCCCGCCCGGGTGGCCATCGTCCCGATGGGGTCGTGCTTCCCCGGCCTCGACGCCAAGGGCGGCGACCGGCCGCCCCGCCGGGAATGCGCCGAGCGCTGGCGGGCGGAACTCTTCTCCGGCCTGCCGGATCTGGAGCTGATCCTGGTGATCGGCCAGTACGCGCAGGGCTGGCACCTCGGACGGATGGAGGGCGGCCTCACCGGGACGGTGCGGCGCTGGCGGGAGATCCTGGCCGAGCCGCGCCGCCCCCGGGTCCTGCCCCTGCCCCACCCGTCCTGGCGCAACAACGGCTGGCTGAAGCGCGAGCCCTGGTTCGAGGCGGAGCTGCTGCCGGTGCTGCGCGCCGAGGTGGCGCGGGTGATGGCGGGGTGATGGCGGGATGAGGGGCCATCGGGGCCTCGTCGCGACAGCGACGACATGCGCATCCCATATCCCTCGGGACTGAAGGGTCGCGCCCGTCTTTGCGAGCGCAGCGAAGCAATCCAGCGACACATCAAATCCGAGACCGGCGCGCCGCCCTGGATTGCTTCGCTGCGCTCGCAAGGACGGCGCGCGAGGCGGGGCGCGCACGGCGGGTCGGGGACGGCGTCGCCCGGACCCGCCCGCATTGACAGGCATCGCCGGCGCGTGATCCGTGCCGCGACCCCCGAAGGACGCGCCGATGACCGAGATTGCCGACCCCCGCGACCGCCTGATCGTGGCCCTCGACCTGCCGAGCGTGCAGGCCGCCGAGGCGCTGATCGACCGGATCGGCGACGCCGCGACCTTCTACAAGATCGGCTACCAGCTCGGCTACGCGGGCGGCCTCGCCCTGGCCGAGCGGCTGGCGGCCCGCGGGCTCAAGGTCTTCCTCGACCTGAAGCTCCACGACATCGGCAACACCGTCGAGGAGGGCGTGCGCTCGGCCTCGGGCTCCGGCGCCACCTTCCTCACCGTCCACGCCTACCCGCAGACCATGCGGGCGGCGGTCCGCGGCCGGGGCGCGGGACTCAGGATCCTCGCCGTGACGGTGCTCACCTCCTACGACGACGCCGACGCCGCGGAGGCCGGCTACGGCCTGCCGGTGGCGGAGCTCGTCGCCAAGCGCGCCGCGCAGGCGGCCGAGATCGGCATCGACGGCCTCGTCTGCTCGGCCGCCGAGGCGGGCGCGGTCCGGCGCGTCGTCGGTCCGGACCGGCTGATCGTCACCCCGGGCATCCGCCCGGCGGGCGCCGCGGCCGGCGACCAGAAGCGGGTCATGACGCCGGGCGACGCCCGCCGGGCCGGGATCGACCACGTGGTGGTCGGCCGCCCGATCACCGGCGCCGCCGACCCCCGCGCGGTGGCGCGGGCGATCGTGGCGGACCTCGCCTGATCCGAGCGGGATTGCCTTCGGGCGGAGCGGTCCCACTTCGCTCCGCAGGGCAGGAGACGCAGCATGACCAAGGGCTACTGGATCGCGCGGGTCGATGTCCGCGACGCGGAGGCCTACAAGGACTACGTGGCGGCCAACGGCGCGGCCTTCGCCAAGTTCGGCGGCCGGTTCCTCGTGCGCGGCGGCGCCCACGAGGCGGTGATGGGCCCGGCCCGGTCCCGCAACGTGGTGATCGAGTTCCCGAGCTACGCCGACGCCCTCGCCTGCTGGAACTCCGACCTCTACCAGGCCGCCAAGGCCAAGCAGCGCGGCGGCGTCGAGGCCGAGATCCTAGTGATCGAGGGCTATGACGGGCCGCAGCCCAGCGCCTCCGAGCCGGCGCCGGAGGCGGGACCGGCCTCCGAGTAGGCGGCGCGCTACGGGAGCGACCCGCGCGGCGCGAGGCTCCGCAGCAGGAACGCCGTCATCGCCGCCATGGGCGGCACCGGCTGGAGGGTGGAGCAGCCCACCAGCAGCGGGTGGGTGTAGCGGGCGATGGCGACGTGGACGCAGGCGGCCGCCTCGGCGGGATCGGCCGCCTCGAACTCGCCCCGCGCCACCCCGTCGCGGATGATCCGCTCGAACCCGGCGGTGATCCGGGCGACGTGGTGGCGACAGACGTCCCAGCTCTCCGCCATCGCCGCCTCGATCATCTCGTGCAGGCGGGGAAACGTCTCGCAGCGCCGGGTGGAGTCGCGATGCAGGGCCTCGATCGCCGCCGCGAGGCGCGCGGTGGCGTCGAGGCCCGGCCGGTCGGCGATGCCGAGGATCACCGCCTCGCTCTCGCCGATCAGCCGCTCCAGCACCGCCTCGTTGATCGCC
This sequence comes from Methylobacterium sp. 13MFTsu3.1M2, assembly GCF_900112625.1. Lineage (NCBI taxonomy): Bacteria > Pseudomonadati > Pseudomonadota > Alphaproteobacteria > Hyphomicrobiales > Methylobacteriaceae > Methylobacterium > Methylobacterium sp. 13MFTsu3.1M2. The sequence continues at coordinate 55,358 of NZ_FOMM01000011.1, read as the reverse complement.
TTCTTCGACTCGAAGAAGCGGTAGACGTTGGCCGGGCTCATCTTCAGCGTCCGGGCGATGTCGGCCACGGTCGTCTTCTGGTAGCCGATCTCGCGGAAATACGTGCCCGCCGTCGCGAGGATGCGGCTCCGCGTGTCGGGCGCGCACTCCTCCGCGAGCGAGCGGGTCGTATCTTCGAGGGACATGCGACCTCACTAGGCCATGCGGCGGCGGGGCGTCAAAGACGCGAACCCGGATCGGGTTCCCCTGCGGCGGCTGCGCGCGCCCGGAACCGGCCCGGGCGGCGCCCATTGCCCAGGCACCCCGCCGCGACGGCGGCGTCAGCGAGAGATCCGCGATGCGCTTCACCGACACCCGCGCCCTGGTCACCGGGGCCGATTCCGGCATCGGGCAGGCGACCGCGGAACTGCTCGCCCGCGCGGGCGCCGACGTGGCCATCACCTATCACAGCGACGCGGAGGGCATCCGCGAGACCGCCGCGCGGGTCGAGGCCGCGGGCCGGCGGGCGCTGGTGCTCCAGCTCGACGTCGGCGACCCGGCGGCGGTCACCGCGGCCTTCGACCGCATCGGCAGCGAGTTCGGCACCCTCGACATCCTCGTGGCCAATGCCGGGCAGGCCATGAGCGGGATGCCGGTCGCCGAGATGGACGACGCGGTGCTGGAGCGGATCCTGCGGGTGAACCTCATGGGGCCGCTGTTCTGCGCCCGCCCCTTCATCCGGATGCGCCGGGCCCAGGGCGGCAACGGAAAGATCGTGTTCGTCTCCTCCGTGGCCCAGCACCTGCCCACGCCGGAGAGCGCCCCCTACGGCATGTCGAAGGCCGGGCTCGGCTCCCTCTGCCGGTCCCTGTCGCGCGAACTCGCGGAGGATCGGATCAACGTCAACAGCGTCGCCCCGGGCCTGATCGAGACGCCGATGACCGCCGACCGGTTCGAGAAGCCGGAGGTTCTCGACGAGTCCCTGGAGCGGATCCCGTGGCACCGGGCCGGCCAGCCCGAGGAGATCGCCCGGGCGATCCTCTACCTCGCCTCGGAGGACGCCGCCTACATCACCGGCCACACCCTGGTGGTCGATGGCGGCCTGACGATGCAGTGGGGCGGCGCCTGAGCGGCGCTCGGAACGACGAAGCGCGGCGCAGGGGTCACGCCCGGCGCCGCATCGAAGGATCTGCGATATGCGGCTCGCGCGTGACCGCGCCTCAGGAACCGAACTGCGAACCCAGGCGCTCGAGGTACTCGGCCAGATCGACGCCTCCGACGCGCTTGCCGTAGTCGAAGCGCATGCCCTGGCGGATGTCGACGCTCGCATCCCGCGTGGTCAGAGTGAAGGGACGGACGCAGACCCAGGCCCCGTCGCGGCGGTGCTCGAAGTAGCCGAGGATCTCGTGCTTGGCCATAACCTTTCCTCCGGAACCCTGTTCAGGAACATAACGGTCTCACCGGCCACCGGTTCATGCGCCGCGACTGTTTTTCGCGTGCGCGGCCGCACGGATCGAGTGTTCGTGATCCGGGGTGGCCGGCGGAGCCGGGCCGAGAACTCGCCTTGAGCTTGGCCATTACAGATCGGATGCTCGGGCCCGGCGGGAGGGCGCGCGGCCGGCTCAGTGCCAGCGGTCGAGGATCTCGGCGGTCGTCATCGTCTCGACCTGGTGGCCGTAGCGCATCCGGTACATCAGCAGGAGGGCGTCGTGCGCCTCGTCGCAGGAACTGCACAGGCCGTCGGTGGCCAGCACGATCCGGTAGCCGAGATCGACCCCGCCGAGCACGGCGGCCAACACGCAGACGTCGGTCTCGGCGCCTGTGACGATCAGCGTGTCGACCCCCCGCGCGCGCAGGCGCGCGTCGAGACCCGTCTCCAGCCAGGGCGAGTAGACGGTCTTGTCGACGATCTCGGCGGGCGGAGCCAGTCGGGCGAGGTCCGGGACGAGGTCGATCAGGCCCGGGTCGAGGCGCTCCCGGGTCATGCCGGCCCAGCGCCGCGAGTAGGTCGCCCAGGTCCCGCGGCCCTCGCCCGGCCGGGTGGCCGGGATGAAGCGGGTGAAGACGGTCCGCTCCGGATGCGCCGCCGCGAGGCGGCAGACATGGGGCAGGACGCGGTTCATCCACGGGGTCTGCCAGTCGGTGGGCTCGGCGAACATGCGCTGCATGTCCACGCAGAGGTGGACGCACCCCCTCCCCAGGGCCCCGCCGGCGGTTTCCGGCTCCGGCCGGGGACTGTCCGTCGATGGGCGGCTTCCGATGTCCATGGGCGCGCGATCAGACCGGGTCAGCGTGGCTCGGGTAGCGGGCGAAAGTGGTACGGGAGGCCGTCCCCGCCCGGTCTCGGGGCGGGGACGGCGGGACCTCAGCGGTCGGCCTTGGCGCCGGATACCGTCAGCGAGAGGTAGCGCTCGGTGGTCGGGCGGATCAGCTTGCGCACCGCCTCCGCCATGGCCTGCTCCTCCTTGAGGGACTGCTCGAACGCTGTCCGGTGGCCCTGCTGGCCGGCGGCGTCGCCGATGGTGAGCAGCGACTCGTAGGCGGCGATCTCGAAATTCTCGAAGGCGTGGTTGGCGTAGGTGTTCTTCAGGATCTCGTCCTGGGCCGGCGTGTGACCCAGGGCCATCATGTTGCCGACGAAGCCCAGGAAGCCCTCCTTGAGGGTCGAGGGGCTGTCGCCCAGGCTCTGGAGCGCCTCCTCCAGCCGGTGGCGCTGCCCGTGCGTCTCCTCGATGTGGCGGCGCAGGGCCTGCTCCATCTCGGGATAGCGCTCCAGGCGCTCGACCTGCCGCTCCATGATCTGCAGCGCCTGCATCTCCACAGCATGGGTGTTCTTCAGGGCCGTGACGTAGATCTCGCGGGCGTCCATGGTCATGGCGTTCACCTCTCAGCAGTTGTGAGCGCGGGGCTCATTCAACCGGCAAACACGGGTGCCGCACGGCCAAGTTCCGGTCGGAAGGTCGCAGGCGCGGGGGGGCGCCGGTCCCGGACGGGCCGGACGGGCCGGACGAGACCGGACAGCCGGTGCCGGTCGACGAAGCCGGGGCGGCGCGCATCGAGCGGACGATCCGCGACCTCCGGCAGGCTGCCCCGCTCAGTGCAGGCCGCCGCTGCGCTCGGCGCGCTGGCGCTCCGCGAGGCGCTTGCCGATCTCGAGGAGCAGCGTCTCGGTCAGCGCCACGAGGGCGGTGTCGCCGACGACCGAGACCGTGTTGTGCAGCGACAGGCAGAGGTCGGCGGTGCGGCTGAGGGCGTCGTCGATCGTGTCCCCGTCGCGCTCCGCGAAAGCCGCGCCGGCCGCCTTGCTGTCCGAGATCTCGACGATCACGCCCCGTCCGGTGGTCGGTCGCCCGTCCTGGTCCAGGTAGAAGTGCCCGCGGGTGAACAGCCACCGCAGCCGCCCCTCCGGCGAGCAGACGCGGTACTCCGCCGTGTAGGAGCCGCCGGTCCGGACGCAGTCCAGAATGACCTGCGAGATGTGGGGCTGATCGTCCGGATGGACGGCCTTCAGGAGCTCCGCGAGGCTGACCCCGACCCGCGACCGGGCCGGGCTGATGTTGAACAGCAGGGCGCTCACCGGATCGGCTCGCGCCTCGTCCCGGAGGATGTCCCACATCCAGAAGCCGACGCCGCCCGAGGCTTCGAGCGCCGCGACGAGCGCCGCCTCGGATACGACGTCGTCCGCGTGGTCCATCCGAGACCTCCCCGATCTCACCGCAACCAGAGGCGACGCTGCGCGACGATTGTGATCCTGCAAAATCCGTTATAGCCTAATACAAATTCCCGTAAAGATCTTGTATTCAAATATATGTGTTGTCTCGCCGTGCCCGGTTCGCCCGCCCTAGGCTTCTGTCAGAGTTGAGCGGCGGACTCGAAGGGAATTTTCTTCTGCTGACCGCCGCGACGTGCCGTCCCTCCACTGGCCGACACCTGACTCCGCCGGCGGGGACGGGGCGAGGCCCCGCGTCCAGGCCCAGCGTCGTGGCCGAGGGGCCCGGGACGTCCCGGTCCGGGCCGGAGCTTGCGCGCCCTGCGCGTCCGCGCGGGCGCTGGACGCGGTTCGTCAGCGCAGCGAGCGCATCAAATGAGGGCGACCGGCGAGCGGGCCGACGCGATCAAGGACGGGTTGGTTCTGCCGACCTCCACGTCCGCTGCCTGGTGGGCCCCACATCTTGTCGGGACGCGGACGTGGATGCAGAGCCGCGCGCGGGCCGGCCCGTTCCTCCGATCCGCAGAATCTCCGCGCGGACCCATCCGCCGCCGCGCCGTGAACCCATGGCCCCCTTCGTCCCGGCGGCCTGTGCAGTAATGGCGCAACTTGCGCCATCTTGTGCAGCTATTTATCCAGATGAATGATTGACGAATCCGACTCTATCGGCTCAGATAATGCGCCTGATGGCGTTCGGACCGGCTCTCAGGTGTCGTCTGGCTCGGGTCGGCAAGGTTCGGTCCCATGAGCTACATGTTCAAGGTCCCCTCCGGCGCCGTGGCGGGGGCGATCGCGCAGCAGATCACGTCACAGGGCTACGCGGTTCTCGAGGACTACGTGAGCCCGGAGGACCTGCGCGTCGCGCAGGCTTTCGTCGCGCGGGCGGTCGCCGCGAAGGGCGGTGAGTACGCGGGTTTCACCGGGACGAAGGATCTCGGCGGCACGTTCCTGGCCGCCCTGCCGGACGACCCGACCTTCAACGCCCTGTGCCGCGGCATCTACGAGAGCGCCGTGGGACGGCCCGCGCCGGATGTCGGCTACTACCAGATCCTGCGCTGTCTGGCGGGACATGGCGCCAGGACGCACTCGATGCGCTTCCACTTCGACTCGTACGTGCTCACGGCCCTCGTCCCCGTCACGATGCCGGACCACGGTACTCCGGGGCGCCTGATCATCCACCCGAACACCCGCGCACTGCGTCGGAGCTACCTCCGCAACCTCGTCGACAAGGCGCTGGTCGACAATCCGCTCGCGCAGAAGCTCCTGACCCGCGCCTACGACCGCGGCAGCGACCGCGTGATCCGCCTGTCGCTGAAGCCGGGAAGCCTGTACTTCTTCTGGGGCTACCGCTCGCTGCACACGAACGAGCCCTGCGCGTCCGACGCGATCCGGGCCACGGCCCTGCTGCACTACGTCGATCCGCACGCGGGCAGCCGGCTCAAGCGGGTGCTGCGGCGGCGCTAGTGTCGGCCCTTCCAGGGCACCAGCACGCGCTCCAGGCCCCGCATCCCGAGCTCGAACAGGCCCGCGAACAGGCCGATCAGCAGGATGCCCATCACCACCACGTCGGTGCGCAGGAAATTGGAGGCGTTGAGGACGAGCTGGCCGAGCCCGGCCTGGGCCGCCACCATCTCGGCGGCCACCAGGGTGGTCCAGCCCACGCCCATGCCGATCCGCAGGCCGATCAGGATCTCCGGCAGCGCCGCCGGGAAGACCACGTAGCGCAGGACCTGCCAGCGGCTCGCCCCGAGGGCGCGCGCGGCGTTGATCTGGTCGACCGAGGCGGAGCGCACCCCCGCCCGCGCGGCGAGCGCCACCGGGGCGAGGCAGGCGAGGAAGATCAGCAGCACCTTCGACAGCTCGCCGATCCCGAACCAGATGATCATCAGGGGCAGGTAGGCGAGCGGCGGCAGCGGCCGGTAGAACTCGATCGGCGGGTCGAGGATGCCCCGGGCGATCCGGCTCGTGCCCATGGCGAGCCCGGCCGGGATGCCCACCAGGGCGGCGAGCGCGAAGGCGCCGAGGACGCGCAGGAGGCTGTCGCCGACGTGGAGCCCGAGCGGGGCGCCGTCGATCTCCCCGCGCCAGGCCTGACCGAAGGCCGCCAGGACCGCCTCCGGCGGCGGCAGGAACAGCGGCTTCACCCAGCCGGCACGGGTGGCGACCAGCCAGAGGCCGAGGGCTGCCAGCACCGTGGCAGCGCTGACCGCCGGCACCAGGATCCCGCGGCGGCGGCGGATTCCGGTGCGCGCCAGCGGGGCCGTCGCCGGAGCCGAGGCCGGGGCCGTGTCCGGGATCACGTCCGGGATCACGTCCGGGACCGCGTCCGGCGCGGCGCGGGGCAGACCGCTCATCGGACGGCCTCGGACGCCGCGCCGGCGCCGCCGCGGATGCGCGCGAGCACGCGCTCGCGCACGGCGATGAAGGCGGGGTCCGACTTCACGGCCCGCGCGTCGCGGCCCTCGACGAACGCCCGGGAGAAGGGCAGGTCCAGCGTCTCGACGATGCGGCCGGGCCGCGGGCTCATGATCACCAGCCGGGTGGCGAGGAACACCGCTTCCTCGACGTCGTGGGTGATGAAGAAGGCCATCTTGCCGGTCCGGTGCCAGATCCGGAGGATCAGCTCCTGGATCTGCTCGCGGGTGAAGGCGTCCAGCGCGCCGAGCGGCTCGTCCATCAGCAGGGCGCGCGGGTCTCCGGCGAGCGCCCGGGCGAGGCCGACCCGCTGCTGCATCCCGCCCGAGAGCTCGTAGACCTTCCGGTCGGCGCAGTCGGGCAGGCCGACGAGGTCGAGCGTCGCCAGGGCGATCCGCCGCCGCTCCGCCCGGGGCACGCCCCGCATCTTCGGTCCGAAGGCCACGTTCTCGGCGACGTCCAGCCAGGGCATCAGGGCGTGGCGCTGGAACACCACGCCCCGCTCGGCTCCCGGACCCCGGACCGGCGCGCCGTCGAGGAGGATGCGGCCCTCGGTGGGCGCCAGGAATCCCGCGATCGCCGAGAGCAGGGTGGTCTTGCCGCAGCCCGAGGCGCCGAGCGCCACCACGAACTCCCCGGGACCGATGGTCAGGTCGATCCCCGACAGCGCGGCGACCGCGTCGGCGCCCTGCCCGTAGCGGACGCTCAGGTTGCGGATCTCGATCATGGGCCCTCCGGTCCGGGGACAGGCTATTTCCGGGCCGCGTCCACGACCTCCATCGTGACGAACCGGGCGTAGTCGGGCGCCAGCGCCTGCACGCGCCCCTGCGCCTTCAGGAAGGCGGCGGTCTCGGTCAGGGCCTTGGCGGCGCCGCCGCCGAGCCAGGCCGGGGAGGCCTGCGCCTCCAGGGTCGGGAACCGGTAGGCCGCGAGGCTCGCGGGCACCTCGGCGGGCGCCGAGCCGCTGATCCGGGCCACCGCCGCCACCTCCGGTGCGTCGGCGCCCCAGGGCCTGGCGGCGTAGGCCGCGTCCTGGGCGGCGATCAGCCGGACGAGCGTCACCAGGAAGTCCCGGTTCCGCGCCGCCCAGGCCCGGTCGACCACGAGGCCGTCGAAGGTCGCCTTGCCCCGGCGGGCGAGGTCGCCGGCCGAGACCACCACGGTGCCGGACTTCTTCACCCGGGCGAGCACCGGGTCCCAGATGAAGGTCGCGTCGATGTCGCCCCGCTCCCAGGCGGCGGCGATCTCGGGCGGCCGCATGTTGAGGATCCGGACATCGGCCTGCGTCAGCCCGGCCTCCGCCAGGGCGGCGATCAGCTGGTAATGCGCGGTCGATACGAACGGCACCGCGACCGTCTTGCCGCGCAGGTCGGCCACGCCCGTCACGCCGCTGCCGGCGCGGGCCACGAGCTGCTCGGCGTCGGCGATCTCGTCGAGGATCCAGAACAGCTGGATGTCGAGCCCCTGCGAGGCGGCCGCCGCGATCGGGCTCGACCCCGCCTCGCCGATCTGGACGCTGCCCGAGGCCATGGCGCGGATCACGTCGCCGCCGCCGCCGAACTTGCGCCAGTGGATCGTGTAGCCGGTCGCCTTCTCGATCGCCCCGGAGGCCATCAGGGCGCGGAACGGCACCACCATGTCCTGGTGGGCGAAGGTGACCTCCCGGTCGGCCGCGCGGGCGGTGCCGGGGAACGGCGCGCCGAGAACCAGGGCGGCCAGGGCGGCCAGCGCGACGGCGCGGCGGTGCGGACCGGCAGATGTCATGAGATGTCCCCCATTCCGGCCGGCCCGGCGCGGAGGCGACTCGGGCGGCCGGGGCGCAGGGTCGACCGAGCTCGGCCACGAAGGCAAGGGCCCGCGCCCTGCCCGGGTCGCGCCCGGGATCCGCCTCGCGCCGCGGCCCCCGCGGCGGTGCGCGGGTCGCAGGCAGCCGGCCGCGGCGGTGCGCGGACCGCGCGCGCCGGAATATCCATCTCCCCGGACGCGCGCGATACCCGGTGCCGTTCTCCGAACCGCCCTCGCCGGAGGCACCCGCCATCGTCGTCCCGGCGTCGCGGCCCGGCGGGCCGGGGCGCGGCTCGCGGCCCGGCGGGCCGGGGAGCTGGGCGGACCGCCGGGCTGGAAGATCGTTCCTCGCCGCCGCGTGGCTGGGAGACGAGAATTTGGGCGTGCAAAACCCGCGGGCCGGCTCCGGCGGCGCCCCCGCTCAGGCCGCGCGCAGCGCGGCGATCTCGTCGATCGTGGCGGCCGCCTGGGCCCGGAGCGCGGCCAGCAGCGCGGTGACGTCCTCGCCCGCGCGGCAGGCCGTCTCGAAGGCCCGGCAGGTCGCGGCCAGATCCAGGAAGCCGATCATGCTGGCCGCCGACACCATGGCGTGCGCGTCCCCCATCAGCCGCGTCCGGTCGCCGTCGGTCGCCGCCGGCCCGAACCGCTCGGCGAGCTCCTTCGCCAGCATCGCCAGGAGGTCGCCCATGCGCGCCTGGCCGACCATCGCGGTCATCTCGTCCAGGGTGGCCCGGTCGATCGTCCCCGCGCGGCGCGGCGGCTCGGCGCGAGGGGCCGCCCACCGGTCGATCGCGCCGAGCAGCGCGTCCGCGCGGAACGGCTTGCCGATATGGTCGTCGAGCCCGGCGGCGCGCAGCTCGGCCACCTGCTGCGGCAGGACGTTCGCCGTCATCGCGAGGATCGGCAGGCGGCCGGCGCCGCCGCCCAGGGCGCGGATCCGCCGGGTCGCCGCGATGCCGTCCATCACGGGCATCTGCACGTCCATCAGGACGACGTCGTAGGACCGCGCCTGGACGGCCGCCACCGCGGCGACCCCGTCGGCCACCACGTCCACCGCGTGCCCGGCGCGCTCCAGGATCATCCGGGCGAGGTCCTGGTTGAGCGGCACGTCCTCGGCCAGGAGCAGGCGGCGGCCGGTCGCGCGGGCGATCGCCGAGGCCGGCGCGGTCGCGCGGGCCGGCGGGACCGCCGCGGGCAGGTCGGCCTCGAACCAGAAGGTCGAGCCGTGCCCGACCGTGCTCGCGACGCCGATCGTCCCGCCCATCAGCGTGACGAGGGATTTCGAGATGGCGAGCCCCAGCCCGGTGCCGCCGTACTCGCGGCTGATCGAGCCGTCGACCTGCGAGAAGCGCCGGAACAGGCGGTCGCACTTGTCGGTCGGGATCCCGATGCCGGTGTCTCGGACCGCGAAGCGCAGCCGCGTCCCGCCGATCGCGTCCGGGCTGACCCGGACCGACAGGTCGATGCCGCCCGACGCGGTGAACTTCACGGCGTTGTTGAGCAGGTTGAGCAGGATCTGCCGGAGGCGGTCCTCGTCGCCCTCGACCCAGTCGGGCAGGCCCGGGCCTTGGGCGAGCGTGAGGGCGAGCCCCTTGCGCTCCGCGGAGGGGCGCACGATCGACACCGCGTTGTCGATCAGCGCTTCCAGGGCGAAGGGCCGGGGCACGATCTCGATCTGCCCGGCCTCGACCTTCGAGAAGTCGAGGACGTCGTTGACCACGGTCAGGAGCGCGGCCCCGGCGGTGCGGATGCGGTCGGCGTTCCGGCGCGCCGACGGTCCGAGATCCGTCCCGTCGAGGAGCAGGTCGGCGTAGCCGATCACCCCGTTGAGCGGCGTGCGGATCTCGTGGCTCATGGCGGCGAGGAACTCGCTCTTGGCCGCGCTCGCCCGCTCCGCCTCCAGGCGCGCGGCGTCGGCCGCCGCCTTGGCGGCGAGGAGCGCCGCCTCGGCGGCCTTGCGGGCGGTGACGTCGATGTTGAGGCCGATCATCCGCCGCGCCTGCCCGGGCGCGCCGCGCCCGACGCCGTTGATCCAGCGCACGCCGCCGTCCGCGGTGGGGACCCGGAACTCGATCGAGAAGGTCTGCCCGGCGGCCGCGGCCCCGGCCGCGATCCGCAGCGCCCGCTCGCCGTCGGCGCGGTCGATCAGGGCGAGCCAGTCCCGGGTGTCGAGGGCGTGGTTCCGGTCGGTCTCGATGCCGTGGAGCCGCGCGCTCTCGGGGGACCACTCGATCCGGCCGCTGTCGAGGTCGAGGTGCCACGTCCCGGCATGGGCGGCCTGCTGGGCGAGGTGCAGCAGGCTGCTGGCATCCTCCACGGCGCGCCGGGCGGTGACAATCTCGTCGATGTCGAGGGCGGTGCCGAGCATGCCCACCATGCTCTCGCCCTGCCAGATCGGGAGGAGCACGATCTTGTGCCAGCGGTAGGCGCCGTCGTGCCGCTGCAGGCGGCCCTCGACCTCGTAGGGCGCGCGGCGGGCGGGCGCCTCCGACCACAGCCGCTCCATCCGCTCCGTGTCGTCGGGATGCGTCCGGGCGATCCGGGCGGCGCGCGTCGGGCCGATCGGGCCGTAGTAATCCTCGAAGCGCCGGTTGACGTAGGAGGCGTCGCCGGTCTCCGTGCTGGCGATCCAGACGAGCTGCGGCAGCGCGTCGGCCAGGGCGCGGTAGCGGGCCTCGCTCAACCGCAGGGCGTCCTCCGCGGCCTTGCGGGCGCTCACGTCGCGCAGGGTCGCCACGTAGCCGTCCGGGGCGCCGGTCGCCCGATCGTGGGTCAGGCTGAACGAGATCTCCACCCAGACCCAGTGCCCGTCCCGGTGCCGGTAGCGCTGGGAGGTCAGGGCGCGGGACGCGCGGCCGCCGGTGAGGTCGTCGAGGACGCGGCGGTACGCGCCGACCTCGTCGGGATGGACGAAGTCGAGGGGATGGGTGCCGATCAGCTCCTGCGGATCGTAGCCCAGGACGGCGCGCACCGCCGGCGAGACGTAGCGGCGGCGGGCGGTCAGGTCGGACCAGATGATGATGTCGGTGGCGTTCTCGGCCAGCAGCCGGTAGCGGCGCTCGCTCTCCTCCAGGTCCCGCTCGGCGATCCGGTTCTGGGTCACGTCGCCGAAGGTCAGGACCGTGCCGCCGTCCGGCAGGGCCGCGCACCGGACCTCCAGGATCGGGCCGCCGGGCAGGCGCCAGTCGAACAGCGGCGGCAGCCCGGCGCGCGCGCCCGTTCCGAGGCCCGGATCGGACCCGGCCGCCGCGCAGTCGCCGCGGGCCCGCTGGTAGGCGCGGATGTCCGGGAGGGCGACGCCCGCCCGCAGGACGTCGTCCGGCAGGTCGAGCAGGTCCGCGGCGCTCCGGTTGAACGCGCGCACCCGCTGGTCGGCGTCGAGGACGACGAGGCCCTGGTCCAAGCTGTCCAGCGTGCCGCGCAGGATCATGTCGGTCTCGCGCGCCCGCCGCTCCGACCGGACGAGGTCGGTCACGTCGAGGATGAGGCCGTGCAGGGCGACGAGCGCGCCCTCGGGCCCGAACTCGGGCAGCCCCTGGATGATCGCGTCCAGCACGGTCCCGTCCGGGCGGACGATGCGGGCCCGCGCCTGGTAGGGGATTGCCGGCCGGCTTCCTCCCAGGATCCCCTCGAGCCGCGCGACCAGGGCGGCGCGGTCGTCCGGATGATAGCACGCGACGTGCTCGGCGAGCGGCAGGTCGCACGCGCCGGGCGTCCCGAGCAGTCGCGCGAGACTCGCCGATCGGGTCACCCGGCGGGTCCGCGGATCGAGACGCCACTGCCCGAAGCCGGGGCCCCCGTCCCAGGGTGCAGGCTCGCCCGCGGCCCGGCGCGGAGCGGGATCCGGCGGCGCGGCCGGGCGGGTCGCGTCAATCTGCATCGGCCCCAGGGTTCCCCACCACCGGCGCGGACCGCGCCCGGGCGCGCCCTCGGCACGCATCGGGGCGAACCTGCTCGCGCGACGGTTGCTGATTCCTTGCCGGCACCGTGCGGCATTCGGCACCTGTCCGGCCGGCGATCACGATCGCTTGAGGGGCCGGAACGCGGCGTCCCCGGCCCGGTGCGGGGACGGGTGCGGCCCTACCGCACCAGCCGCTCCACGATCGCCCGCACCTGCGCCCGATCCGCCGGCTGCGGGTCGACCGAGCGGTGGATCGTCAGGCCCTCGATCATGGCGTCGAGGGCCTTGGCGGTCTCCGGCGCGAAGTGCCGTTCCAGGGCGGCCCGGCTCTTGGCCATCCAGTCCTGCATGACCCGGCGCAGCGGCGGGTTCCGGGCCGCGAAGGCGTAGAGTTCGTAGCTCAGCAGCATCGTGCGCGGGCTCGCCCAGAGGTCGCTCACGATCAGGTCGACCACGGCCTCGCAGGCCTCGTCGACGGTCGCGGCCGCGGCGAGCCGGTCGGCGAACCGCGCCGAGACCGTGTCGGCGAGCCCGGTGAACGCCTCGGTCAGAAGCGCGTCGAGGCTGTCGAAATGGTAGGTCATGGAGCCCAGCGGCACGTCGGCCGCCGCCGCGACCCGGCGGTGGGTCGTGCCGGCGACGCCGTGCTCGGCGACGACGTCGAGGGTCGCCCGGATGATGCGCGCCCGGCGATCCGGGTCGAAACGGCGCTGGGCGGCGGGCAAGGGGACCTCCTCGGATCCGGTTCAGGGCAGCCGGGCCGTGACGCGCGCGGCCTTGATATGTACATCTGTACGCATAGCTAGGGTCCGACGCGGCCGGAGGGAGGTCCCCACCATGAAGACAGAGATCGTGAAGACTCAGAAGCAGAGGATGCTGGCGGGCGAGCTGTACTGCGCCGACGACCCGGAACTGGCCGCCGACAACCTGCGCATCTCGGAATGGATGGACCGGTATAACGCCGCGCAGACGCGGAGCCAGCCCGAGCGGCAGGCGCTCCTGGAGGAGGCCTTCGCGCGGGTCGGCCCGGGCTGCAACATCCGGCCGCCGTTCCACTGCGACTACGGCTACAACATCAGCCTGGGCCGCGGCGTGTTCCTGAACTTCGGGTGCAACATCCTCGACGTGATGTCGGTCACGATCGGCGACCTGACGCAGATCGGCACCGCCGTGCAGATCCTGACCCCCGATCATCCGCGCGACCCGGCCCAGCGCCGGCAGATGCTGGAATTCGCCCGCCCGGTGGTGATCGGCGCCAATGTCTGGATCGGCAGCGGCGCGATCATCCTCCCCGGGGTCACGATCGGCGACGACGCGATCGTCGGGGCGGGCAGCGTGGTGACGCGCGACGTCCCGGCCGGCGCCACCGTGGTGGGGAACCCGGCCCGGCCGCGGCCGTGAGTGGCGCGCGCGCGCGGGGCGCGTGCTGCGTGGGGGAGCGGTCCGGCCGCGTCGGCACTCCGTCGAGCGTGCCGGCGCTCCCGTCCGGGCCGGAACTCCCGTCCGGGCCGGAACTCCCGTCCGGGCCGGACCTGCCGGGGACGCCGACGACCGGTCGCGGCCGGTTCACGCGGCCGCGCGGCCAAGCTGAGCGGCCCCGCGGCGTCGCTGCCGCGGGCCGGGTGGGGCCGATGCCGGAATCGAGGCACCGGAATCGAACGGCCGGCGCGGCCCGTCCCCTGGCCTGCCGCGCCCGCGTTCGGGCGCGGCGTGGCGGCTGGATCAGTCCTTGCGGATCGGGGCCGCCGGAGCGCCTGTCTCGCCGAAGCCGAAATCGGCCAGCCGGTAGGAGAGCTGCGCGAAGCCGCCGTAGCGACCGGTCTCGAACTTCATCGGGCTGGGCGGCGAGAACGGGAAAGCCGTCGTGTGCGCCTTGTCGGCCTGGAACTGCCAGTAGCGGCCGCCGACGCCGACGCTGACGGACGGCGTCAGGTCGTACGAGATGATCCCCTCCAGGAAGTAGCCGTCGCCGCGGCCGCCTTCCGGCCCCGGATTGATGTCGGGCCGCAGCCAGTGCCGGTCGACGCCGCTCAGGCTCACGACCGGCAGGTAGGCGCCTTCCAGGCTCAGCCGGACCCGGTCGAACCGCGCTTCGCCGATCACGCCGACGCGCAGCGCGTTCCACTGCATGCTCTCGCCCAGCGTCTTCATGCTGGTCGGGTAGGGTCTGGCGCAGGGAGCCCCGCCCGCCACCTGACGGCAGCCGTAGCCGTTATACAGTTCGGACGCGAACTGGTAGCCGAGGAAGCCGCCGAGCTTGTACCCGTCCCGGCGCAGCACGTCGTAGCCGAGATCGATCACGCCGTAACCGATGTCGCCGTCCTTGATCGGCGACAGCGTCTTCGAATAGCGGCGCAGGGCGGGCGGGAAGTCCTCGTCGGCGAGGCGGCCGCCGGTGACGCCGCCCGAGCCGAGGAAGCCCTTGGCGAACAGGCCGGTGGGGTTGTGCTCGAGCCGTGCGAAGCTCTCGCCGGCATGCGCCTGGGTGTTGTTGTAGGTCAGGCGCGAATTGAGCTGGCCGGGCACGTCGGGGTCGCCGAGCTTCTCGCGCGGTGTCCCGGAGCTGAAGACGTAGCGCAGGCCGCCCTCGAAATCCCAGGTGGCCGGGCCTGCCGACGCGATCGGGGCCAGGGTGGGAAGCCCAGCTCCGAACCGGTAGTTGAGGCCGACGCGGGCCAGGAAGCCGTCCGTCGCGACCCGCGCGCCGGCGTGGTAGCCGGTCAGCACGGGGTACGACGGAGCCGGGAGGACCGCCCGGGAGCCGAGATCGTAGTAGAGACCCTCGACCTTGGCGGAGAGGTGCTCGCTGAAGGCGTGCTCGATGCCGGCGCCGGCCACGTAGCCCAGGCGCACCGCGCCCTGGCGCCCGTCGAACAGCGGGAAACCGGCCAACGACAGGTTGTTGTCGGTCCGGACCGTGCCCGCGGCGAGGCCGCCCGTGGCGTAGACGAGGGTGCGATCGACGGCGAAGCCGATCCTGCCGCGCAGGGTGGCGAGCTCGTCCAGCCTCTGGCCGGAATGGGCGACGCTGCGGCGATAGAAGCCGCCGCCCGCGGCCGGAAAGGCGCCCTCGCGGCGATCGTAGCCCCACAGCCGGGTGAATTGGTAATCCGCGGCGGCGCCGGCGACGAAGCCGGAATTCACCTGCCAATCGTAGCCGACCTCGGCGCCGCCGACGAAGCTCCCGTCCGAGGCCCGCTTCGATGGAATGACCGGGCAGTTCCGGGCTCCGGGCTGCCCGTCCGGACCTGTGCAGACGAACTGCGTGGCCCGATCGAGGGTCCCGTAACCGGCGAACAGGCCGGCATGCGCTCCGGTCCAGGAGAAGATCGGCACGGCCGTCGCCGCCGGCGGAAGGGCCCGCCGCGGGAGGTCCGCCGCCATCGCGGTCTGCGACAGCAGGCACAGGAGAAGTCCGGAACTCGAGGTGCGGTACATGTAGTGTCCCCCGCCGCGCGTCGTCGAAGGCATGAGCGTCAAGGTCTCTTCGCCGGTAAGGCTTCGGATGCCGAAGCGGAGCTTCTGCTGATCTCGCGCGGTTCGCATGATGCGTTCTTATGATTAGGTCATGATGTCTCATTTCTGAAGCGTGGATTTTCCAGATGTTTCCTCAAATTTGACCGGTTCCGCAATCGTTGAGACGAGAATGGTATTTTATAGATCTCACGGATTTTATAGAATGAGTATTTTGAGGGTGTATTCGAGTCATTGTGGGCGGAGATGTTGCTCTGATCTTCGGTCGTGCCGCGGCTTGGTTCCGTTCGCTTTTGCGGCCGGGTGATGCGTTCGTGCATCACCTGCGCCCTGCCCGGTCCAACCCAGGGCGGCCACGGGGCCCGGCCGCCGGCCCGACGCGATGCCCGTCGCGATACCGCTCCGGCGCGTTCCTGGCGGGGCGGCCCGGTCCGGGGAACCATCCGGGCGGCCCGAGCCTTCCTGGGCGGGATTGCGGGCGGATCCGGCCGCGAGTCCCCTGGAAACGCCCGCCCGTCTTCCCGGGCGGCGAGAGAGGAAACCTCACGTGCGTTCAACGATCATTGCCGCCGCCCTGCTGGCGGCCCTCGGTTCCGCCGTCGCGATCCCGGCCTCCGCCGCGCCGATCGGCCCCGGCACGGGCGTGTCGGCGCCCGCCGGCATGGTCTCGACGGTCCAGATGGATCCCGTCGAGCGCCACATGATGCGCCGTCGCATGGAGCGCCGGATGATGCGCCACCGGATGGAGCGCCACATGATGCATCGGGAGATGCGCCGCGAGATGCGCCACCGCGAGATGCGTCGCGAGATGATGCGCCGCATGTGACGCGCATCCGCGCCGGGGCTGCGTCCGCCCCGGCGCGGGCCGGGGCAGAGCCGCGAGGCGGGCTTCTCGCATCGCGGGGGCTGGGCTCGGGCTGGCCGGGGGTGCCACGTCCGAGGCGATCGAACCATCCGCGCCCCGACGCGTTTCTGGCCACCGACAAGGGAGGATTGGTACGATGAAGGCGATTCTGGCAGCGGCCGCGGTGAGCCTCGGCATTCTGGGCGTGGTCGGCCCGGTCTCCGCGCAGCCGCGCCCCGACTACGACGATTACGGCGGCCGGGGCTACCGCGACCGCGGCGACTACGATTACCGGGATCGCGGCTACCGCGACCGGGACGATTACCGCGGCCGCGCCAATTACGGGTTCGACGAGCGCGAGTACCTGCGCTGCAACCCGGATGTCCGCCGCGCCGTGGCCAACGGCCAGATGGAATCGGGCGCCGCCCACTACAAAGTGTTCGGGCGTCGCGAAGGTCGGCGGCTGAGCTGCTGACCGGATCGGCCGGCTCCCGGCCGGGCGCGCCTATCGCGGGCGTGCCCGGTCGCGCAGCAGGTTGATGATGAGGGCCGTCCAGCCGGTCTGGTGCGCGGCGCCGAGGCCCCGCCCCGTATCCCCGTCGAAGAACTCGTGGAACAGCAGCGCCTCCTCGGCACCCGGCGCCGGGGCGATCGGCGGTCGGGTCCCGAAGGCCGGTCGGCGCCCGGTCCCGTCCTTGGCGAACAGCGCGATCAGGCGGTCCTCGAGGGCGTCCGCGATGGCGCTGAGCGTCAGCATCGCGCCCGAGCCCGTCGGGTACTCCACTAGGAAGTCGTCGCCGTAATAGGTGTGGAAGCGCCGCAGCGCCTCGACGATGAGGAAGTTCATCGGCATCCAGACCGGGCCGCGCCAGTTCGAGTTGCCGCCGAACATGTTCGAGGTGGAATCGGCCGGGTCGTACCGGACCGTGAAGGAGGCGCCGAGCTCGTTGAGCACGTAGGGCGCGTCGCGGTGCACCCTCGACAGGGAGCGCACGCCGTAGGGCGAGAGGAACTCGGCCTCGTCGAGCATCCGGCGCAGCAGCGCCTTCATCCGGTGGCCGCGCAGCAGCGACAGCAGCTTGCGGTCCTTCACGCCCCCCTCGGTCCAGCGGGAGACCAGGCGGGCGAGGTGGGGCCGGTTCTCCAGCACCCAGTTCAGGCGCCGGGCGAAATCCGGCAGCCGGTGGAGCACGGAGGGCTCGATCACCTCGACGGCGAAGAGCGGGACCAGCCCGACCATCGAGCGGACCCGCAGCGGCAGCATCCCGCCGCCGGGGATGTCGACCTCGTCGTAATAGAATTCGTCGATCTCGTCCCACAGGCCGTAGCCCTGCCCGTCTCCGCCCGACCCGCCCATGTCGGTCATGGCCTCGGCGATCAGCAGGAAGTGCTCGAAGAACTTGGAGGCGGTGCTCTCGTAGACGTCGTTGTGGAGGGCGAGCTCCAGGGCGATGCGCATCATGGTGAGCGCGTACATCGCCATCCAGGCGGTGCCGTCGGCCTGGTGCACCACCCCGAAGCCCGGGGGCGGGCGCGAGCGGTCGAACACGCCGACATTGTCGAGCCCCAGGAAGCCCCCCTGGAATACGTTGCGGCCCTGCGCGTCCTTGCGGTTCACCCACCAGGAGAAGTTGATCAGTAGCTTGTGGAACACGCCTTCCAGGAAGGCGAGGTCGCCGCGCCCGCCCTGCCGGTCCCGGTCGATCTCGAACACCCGGTAGGCTGCCCAGGCGTGGACCGGCGGGTTGGCGTCGCCGAACTCCCACTCGTAGGCCGGGAGCTGGCCGTTCGGGTGCATGTACCATTCGCGGGTGAGCAGCAGGAGCTGCTTCTTGGCGAAGTCCGGGTCCAGCAGGGCGAGCGGCAGGCAGTGGAAGGCGAGGTCCCAGGCGGCGAACCAGGGATATTCCCAGGTGTCGGGCATCGACAGCACGTCGGCCGCCGCGAAGTGGCGCCACTGGCCGTTGCGGCCGCCCGCGCGCCCCCGGGGCGGCGGCGGCTGGAGCGGGTCGCCCTCCAGCCAGCGCCGCACGTCGTAGCTGTAGAGCTGCTTCGACCAGATCAGGCCGGCGGCGGCCTGGCGGAAGATCGCGCGGGACTCCGCGCTCGCGATGCCGTCCTGCAATTCCTCGTAGAAGGCATCCGCCTCGGCCACCCGGCGGCGGACCAGGGACCCGTCGTCGACGGCCCGGGCGCGCAGGCCCGCCGACAGCCGCAGGCGGATCCGGGCGGTCTCCCCGGGCGCCAGCCGCAGCGCGTAGTGCAGGCCGAGCTTGGTGCCCGCGTCCCGGCGCACCGAAGCGGGATCGCCGTCGACGATCGCCGCGTGGAGACCGTCCTTGAACGGCCCCGCGGCGTCCGGCTGCCCGCCGTGCAGCCGCAGGTTGGTGTCGTTCTCGCAGAACAGCAGGTCCGGCGTCCCGTCGAAGGCGAGCCGGTACGGCCCGAGCCGCTCGTGGGTGCAGACGGCGCCACCGTCGGGCGCGCGGGCGATCCGCGGGCGCGCCTGCCCGGCCTCCCACGACCACGTGTTGCGGAACCAGAGCTGCGGGACGAGGTGGAGGTCGGCGGGCTCGGGCCCCCGGTTCAGCGCGGTGATCACCGCGTGGACGTCGTCGGCGTCGGCCTTGGCGTACTCCACGGTGACGTCGAAGAACCGGTCTCCGTCGAAGACGCCCGTCTCCTCGATCTCGTACTCGGGCTGCTCCCGCCCGCGCCGCCCGTTCTCGTCGACGAGGTCCGCGTAGGGGAAAGCCGCCTGCGGGTAGCGGTACAGCATCTTCAGGTAGGCGTGGCTCGGGACCGCGTCGAGGTAGTGGTAGACCTCCTTCACGTCCTCGCCGTGGTTGCCCTCCTGGTTGGTCAGGCCGAACAGCCGCTCCTTGAGGATGCGGTCGCGCCCGTTCCAGAGGGCGAGGGCCAGGCACAGGTTGCCGCGCTCGTCGCAGATGCCGGCCAGCCCGTCCTCGCCCCAGCGATAGGCGCGCGAGCGGGCGTCCTCGTGCGTCAGGGCGGCCCAGGCGTTGCCGCAGGGGCTGTAATCCTCCCGCACGGTCCCCCATTGCCGCTCGCTGAGGTAGGGGCCTCAGAGCGACCACGCCCGGTCGCCCCGGCCCTGCTCGGCGATCCGGCGGCGCTCGGCCCAGTCCACCGACGCGTCTCGACCCTCGCCCCGATCCCTGTCCCGATCCTCGTCCCGATCCTCGTCCGCGCGCGGCCCCATCAGCCGCGTCCCGGACGCGGGCCCGGTCGGCCGGGGCTGGGGGTGCGGCGGGGACGGGAGGCGGTCATCGGTCACGGCGGGTCGCTGCGGATGCGCCGGCCCGATGCATCATCGGCGCCATCCCGACCCGTCGGGCCTTCGGGCCGCCGCACGGCTCCGTGAGCGCCCGCCGGCCGATCGCGCGCCCGCGCCGGTGACCGTCTCGGCCCGCCCCCAAACCTTGACCCCGGTGAAGGTGAGCGACAGGATCGCGCCGGGTGATCTGCGACTCGACGCGCGGGGATCCGCGTTGATCTATCCGAATTCAGCGTTCGTCGGCGATCTGTACGGCCACATCTTGGGGGAAAGATGACGCGACTACTGATGGCCGGCCTGGCCGGGCTGCTGTTCATGACCGCGGCGCAAGGTCAGGAGGGCGGCGCGCCGGTGAAGATCGGCGTCGCCGCGCCCATGACCGGGCCGAACGCGGCTTTCGGCGCCCAGATCCGGAACGGCGTGAGCCAGGCGGTCGAGGACATCAACAGGGCCGGCACGCTGAAGGGCAGGACGCTGACCGTGACGGTCGGCGACGACGCCTCCGACCCGAAGCAGGGCGTCTCGGTGGCCAACAAGTTCGCCAGCGACGGCGTGAAGATGGTCGTCGGCGACTACAATTCCGGCGTCACGATCCCGGCCTCCGACGTCTATCTCGACGCCGGCATCATCCAGGTCACGCCGGCCTCCACGAGCGTGAAGTTCACCGAGCGCGGCATGTGGAACACGTTCCGCACCTGCAGCCGCGACGACCAGCAGGGCGCGGTGGCGGGCAGCTACCTGGCCGCGCACTTCCCGGGCAGGAAGATCGCCTTCGTCCACGACAAGACCCCCTACGGCAAGGGGCTGGCCGACGAGACGCTGAAGGCCTTCAAGGCCAAGGGCGGCAAGGAAGTGCTGTTCGAGGGCATCAACCCGGGCGAGAAGGATTACGCGGCGCTCGTCTCCAAGATGAAGTCCGCCAACGTCGACGTCGTCTATTTCGGCGGCGTGCACACCGAGGCCGGGCTGATCATCCGGCAGATGCGCGATCAGGGCCTCGCCGCCCGCATGATGAGCGGCGACGCCATCCCCGACAAGGAATTCGTCCAGATCGCCGGCCCGGGCGCGGCCGGGACCCTGATGACCTTCGCGCCGGACGCCCGCAAGAACCCGAACGCCAGGGGCGTGGTGGCGGCGTTCAACGCCCGGGGCATCGATCCCGAGGCCTACACGCTCTACGCCTACGCGGCCGTGCAGGTCCTGGCCAAGGCGATGGCCGAGACCGGCTCCAGCGACGGCAAGGCGCTCGCCGACTGGCTGCACCGGGGCAAGCCGGTGGACACGGTGGTCGGCCCGATCGCCTACGACGGGAAGGGCGACCTCACCCGCCCCGACTACGTCATCTACGAGTGGACCAAGGGGCCGGACGGCCGGATCGACTATGCCGGGCACGAGGTGACCCCGTAGGCCGGTCGGGCCCGGAGGCCGCCGCCTTACCTAATTGGATGAGGGCGGCGATCTCAACGTGGCCGCCGCGAAGGCCTTATGCTCCCGCCCGACTGCGCCGCGGTCCGGGAGAGGGAGCCTTCATGTTCGACTTCAGCCAGCTCCGGTGCTTCGCCGCCGTGGCGGAGGAGCTGCATTTCGGGCGTGCGGCCGCCCGGCTGAACATGACGCAGCCGCCGCTGTCGCGGCAGATCCAGGTCCTGGAGCGCGTCCTCGACGTGCAGCTCCTGGAGCGCACCAGCCGCACGGTCCGGCTGACCGCCGCCGGTCGCAGCTTCCTGCCCGAGGCGCAGCGCATCCTGCGGCTCGCCGAGACCGCGACCCACGTCACCCGGCAGGTCGCGGCGGGGCGCGCGGGCGTCCTCAAGTTCGGCTTCACGGCGGCCTCGGCCTACGACTTCCTGCCGCGCCTCGTCACCGCGTTCCGGCGGGCGCTGCCGGACGTGACGCTGGCGCTGCGCGAGATGGTCAGCAAGGACCAGATCGAGGAGCTGCTCGCCGGCCGGATCGACGCCGCGCTGGTGCGCCCGCCCGTGACGCACCCGGACCTGATCGCCGTCCGGGCGCTGGCCGAGCCCCTGGTGGTGGCCCTGCCGGCCGGGAACCCCCTGGCCCTGCGCGACGGGCTCACCCCCGCCGATCTCGGGCGCGAGCCGCTCATCGGCTACGCGCCCAACGAGGCGCGCTACTTCCACGACCTCGTCCTCGCCCTGCTCGCCGAGGCCGAGATCCGGCCCCCGACGGTCCAGCAGCTCACGCAGATCCACTCGATCCTGGCCCTGGTCCGGGCGGCGCTCGGCATCGCCCTGGTGCCGGCCGCCGCCGAGCGCCTGCGCTTCGAGGGCGTGGTGTTCCGCCCCCTCGTCCTGCCGGCGCCGCGCCCCGTGGAACTGCTCCTCGCGTGGCGGCGCGACGCGGACGACCCGCTCATCGCCCAGCTGGTCTCGATCGTGGCCGAGATGCCGCCCGCGTGAGCCTGCGCAATCGATCGATGCGCGATCCGCATCGATCGATCCAGTGTTTGGCTTTGACCTCGCGGCGGAAGGCTGCGCGTGATGGGGCGGACGGCGCGCAGACGCCGCGACGCCCCCAGGGAGGATCGTGATGGACAGCCTCACCAACCGCTTCAAGGCGGCCCTCGCCGAGGGGCGCCAGCAGATCGGCCTGTGGTGCAGCCTCGCCAGTCCCCTCTCCACCGAGGTGGTCGCCGGGGCCGGGTTCGACTGGCTGCTCCTCGACATGGAGCACTCGGCCAACGACCTCCGGGACATCTACGCCCAGCTCCAGGCGATGATGGAGGGCGACACGCACCCGATGGTGCGGGTGCCGAGCGACGACCCGATCACCATCAAGCGGATCCTCGACGCCGGCGCCCAGTCGCTGATGATCCCCAACATCGACGACGCCGCGCAGGCCGCCCGCGTGGTCGCGGCGACGCGCTACGCGCCCCGCGGCATCCGCGGCTTCTCGCAAGCGCCCCGCGCCGCCCGGTTCGGCCGGATCAAGGACTACCACACCCGCTGCGAGGCCGAGATCTTCGTGGCGGTGCAGGTCGAGTCCCGCCGCGCCCTCGACAATCTCGACGCGATCGCCGCCGTGGAGGGCGTGGACGGCGTGTTCATCGGGCCCGGCGACCTCTCCACCAGCCTCGGCTACGTCGGCCAGCAGGGCCACCCGGAGGTGGTCGCCACCATCGAGGCGGCGGTCGCCCGGATCGTCCGGGCCGGCAAGCAGGCCGGCATCCTCACGCCGAGCGAGGAGCTGGCCCGCCGCTACATCGCGGCCGGCACCCGCTTCACCGCGGTGGGCTCCGACATGGGGCTGCTCGCCCGCAACGCCGAGGCGCTGGCCACCCGCTTCCGCGCCTGACCCGCAACCGGGATCGATCCCCATGAACATCGGATTCATCGGCCTCGGCATCATGGGCGCGCCCATGGCGGGTCACCTGATCGCGGCGGGCCACAGCCTGTTCCTCAAGAGCCGGCGCAGCGTCCCAAACGCGCTGCTGGCCGCGGGCGGCACCGCCTGCACCACCGCCGCCGAGGTCGCGAAGCGGTCCGACACGATCGTCCTGATGCTGCCCGACACGCCGGACGTCGAGCAGGTCCTGTTCGGTCCCGGGGGCGTCGCCGAGGGCCTGTCGCCGGGCAAGACCGTGATCGACATGAGCTCGATCGCGCCGCTCGCCACCAAGGATTTCGCCGTCCGGGTCGCCGCGCGGGGTGGCGCCTATCTCGACGCGCCGGTCTCGGGCGGCGAGGTCGGGGCGAAGAACGCCGCGCTGTCGATCATGGTCGGCGGTGAGCCGGAGGTTTTCGAGCGCGCCAGGCCCCTGTTCGAGGCTATGGGCAAGACGGTCACGCATGTCGGCCCGGTCGGGTCCGGACAGGTGGCCAAGGTCGCCAACCAGATCATCGTCGCCCTGACCATCGAGGCGGTGGCCGAGGGGCTGCTCTTCGCCTCGAAGGCCGGCGCCGACCCCGCCAAGGTGCGGCAGGCGATCACCGGAGGCCTCGCCACCTCGCGGATCCTGGAGCTGCACGGCGCGCGGATGATCGAGCGGACCTTCGACCCGGGCTTCCGCATCGGCCTGCACCAGAAGGACCTGAACCTCGCCCTGGACAACGCCCGGACGCTGGGCCTCAGCCTGCCCGCCACGGCGCTGGCGCAGCAGCTGTTCTCGGCCTGCGTGGCCCAGGGCGGCGCGGCCTGGGACCATTCCGCCATGGTGAGGGCCCTGGAGGCCCTGGCGAACCACGCGGTCGGCGACGCCGCCTGATCCCGACGGAAGCCCGGACGGGCGCGTCACGGAAGGAGCCCCCGATGCAGGCCGAGATCGAAGTCCCGACCCGCCCGCGCCCGGCCGCCGCGGGAGCCGGAGGGGGCGGAGACGTGCCGCGCACGATCCGCCTGAGCGACAGCGACAACGTCGCGATCGTGGTCAACGCCTTCGGGCTGCCGGCCGGCACGGTGTTCCCGGACGGGCTGGAACTCGTCGAGTTCGTGCCGCAGGGCCACAAGGTGGCGCTCGCCGACATCCCGGAGGGCGGGGAGGTCCGGCGCTACGGCGAGGTGGTGGGCATCGCAACGCAACCGATCCCGCGGGGCGCCTGGGTGGAGGAATCCCGCGTCGCGACGCCGGTCGCCCCCGCCCTCGACGCGCTGGAGATGGCCACCCGCGTGCCGGCCCCCCTGCCCCCGCTCGAGGGCTACACCTTCGCGGGCTACCGCAACCCGGACGGGTCGGTGGGCACCAAGAACATCCTGGCGATCTCGATCAGCGTCCAGTGCGTCGCCGGCACCCTCGACGTGGCGATCCGGCGGATCAAGCAGGAGCTGCTGCCGCGCTACCCCAACGTCGACGACGTGGTCGGCCTGACCCACGCCTACGGCTGCGGCGTCGCCATCAACGCCCCCGAGGCGGTGGTGCCGATCCGGACGCTCCAGAGCCTCGCGCAGAACCCGAATTTCGGCGGCGAGGTCATGGTCGTCGGCCTCGGCTGCGAGAAGCTCGTCTCGGAGCGGCTCCTGCCCGACAACGGCGCGGCCGGCGACGGGGTGGTGCGGCTGCAGGACGAGCGCCATCACGGCTTCTCGGCGATGATCGAGAGCATCCTGACGATGGCGGAGGCCCGCCTGGAGGTGCTGAACCGCCGGACCCGCGAGACCTGCCCGGCCTCGGACCTCGTGGTCGGCCTGCAATGCGGCGGCAGCGACGCCTTCTCGGGGGTGACCGCCAACCCGGCGCTCGGCTTCGCCGCCGACCTGCTGGTCCGCTGCGGCGCCACCGTGATGTTCTCGGAGGTGACCGAGGTGCGCGACGCGATCCACCTGCTCACCCCCCGGGCGAAGAGCCCGGAGGTCGCCGCGGCGCTGGTCCGCGAGATGGCGTGGTACGACGCCTACCTCGCCAAGGGCGAGGCCGACCGCCGGGCCAACCCGTCGCCGGGCAACAAGAAGGGCGGGCTCAACAACATCGTCGAGAAGGCGTTGGGCTCGGTCGCCAAATCGGGCACGAGCGCGATCTCGGGGGTCCTGGCGCCGGGCGAGCGCGTCCGCGAGAGGGGCCTGATCTTCGCCGCGACGCCGGCGAGCGACTTCGTCTGCGGCACGCTGCAGCTCGCCTCGGGGATCACCCTGCAGGTGTTCTCCACCGGCCGCGGCACGCCGTACGGTCTCGCCCAGGCGCCGGTGATCAAGGTCGCGACCCGCACGGAGCTGGCCGAGCGCTGGTCCGACCTGATCGACCTGGATGCCGGCCGCATCGCCACCGGCGCGGCCACGATCGAGGAGGTCGGCTGGGAGCTGTTCCACCTGATCCTCGACGTGGCGAGCGGGCGCAAGCGCCCCTGGTCGGACCGGTGGGGGCTGTTCAACGACCTGACCCTGTTCAACCCCGCGCCGATCACCTGAGGCCGGCGGGACGGCCGGACAGGCGGGCGGGGCATGCGTCCCGCCGCGTCGTCAGCGTGGCCGGACTCTGCTAGGCAGCCGGCACCGCCATGACGCTGCCGATTCCCGCCCTCCGGACCCTGCTCTTCCGCCTGCACTGGGCGCTGGGCCTCACCGCCGGCCTCGTCCTCGCCCTGATGGGCCTGACCGGGGCGCTGATGAGCTACGAGGAGGCGGTGACCGCCTTCGCCAACCGCGACCGGCTGGAGGTCGCGCCCGCCGGGCGGACGGCGCTGCCCCCCGCGGCGCTGGCGGCGCGGATCGACGCGCAGGCGGGCGGCCGCGTCGCCAACGTGCTGACCCTGTCGGACGACCCGCGCGCGAGCGTCCACGTCCGCTTCGCCCGCGACCCCGAGACCCGCGCGCGGCCGCCCGCCGCCTACGCCGACCCCTACGACGGCGCGCTGCTCGGCCCGGTGCGGCTGGAGGGCGCCTTCACGACGGTGCGGGACCTGCACCGCTGGCTGCTGCTGCCCGGCGGGTCCAAGGGCTGGGGCCGCACGGTGACGGGCGCCTGCACCCTGGCGCTGCTGGCCTTCCTGGCGACCGGCCTCTACCTGCGCTGGCCCCGGATCCACCGCTGGCGGATCTGGCTGAAGCCGGCCCTGTCGCGGCCCGGCCGGCCGCGCTGGTGGTCGCTGCACGCCGTGGTCGGAACCTGGCTCCTGCCGGTCTACCTGGTCATCGCGCTGAGCGGCCTGACGTGGTCCTACCCGTGGTTCAAGGACGGCGCGACGCGGCTGCTCGCGGGCGCCCCCGACGCCGCGAAGCCGGCCGGCCGCAGGGCCGCCGGAAAACCGGCCGATCCCGCCGCCGACGGCGCGGCCGTCGACCGCGCCTGGGCGGATTTCCGGGCGCGGACCGGCGCGGAGGCCGGGACGGCGGTCCTGACCCTGCCGGGCGCCGACACGAAGGCGATCCGCATCCGCTGGCTGCCGAAGGGCGTCGACGCGCCGAGCGCCCGCAACGAGATCCGCTACGATCCCGCCACGGGCGCGCTGCTGGCCTCCGAGCGGGCCGCCGACGCGCCGCTGGGCCGGCGCCTCCTGGACAACGTCCTGGAGGTGCATCGCGGCCGCTTCTTCGGCGACCTCGTCGCGCTGCTGTTCTGCCTCGCGGCGCTGGCCATGCCGGGCTTCGCGGCGACCGGCCTGACGCTCTACGTCCTGCGCCGCCGCGCCGGCGCCCGCCGCAGGACCGTCGCGGCCGGGGCGCCGGCGGGCGCGGTCCGCACGGCGAGCCCCTGACGGCGGCCTCCGGCGGGGCGACGATCACCGCCCGTCAGAGCCGGGCGGTGATCGTCGCCAGCACCGTGAACGGCGCCCCGGGGGTGTTGTTGGTCGCGTTGGTCGGCGCCTCGATGTAGCGCGCGTTCGTCAGGTTGCGCATGTTCACCGACAGGCGCCAGTGGGCGTCGAAATCGTAGTACACGAGCGCGTCGAGCCGGTTGTAGGCGCCCACGGTGAAACTGTTGTCGAGGTCGCCGTAGCGTCGGCCGACATGGGTGACGCCGAAGCCGAGCCCGAGCCCGCGCAGCGGGCCGTCCTGGAACGCGTAGGTCGTCCACAGGCTGCCGCTGAACACTGGCACGCCGGTGAGCCGGTTGCCGACCGCGAAGGTCGTGTCCTTGGTGATCCGCGCGTCGATCAGGCCGACACTGCCGATGATGCTCCAGCCGGGCAGGATCTCGCCGGCCAGGTCGGCCTCGACACCCCGCGACCGCTGCTGGCCGGTGATGACCGAGAAGGTGGGATTGCGCGGGTCGGTGGCCGCGACGTTGTCCCGGACGATCTGGAAGGCGGCCGCGCTCAGGGTCAGGCCGGGCGTGAGATCGACCCGGGTGCCGGCCTCGACCTGCTCGCCCGTGCTGGGCGGGGGGCTCGCCACGTTCAGCACGCTGGCGGTCTGCGGCAGGAACGACGTGGCGTAGCTCGCGTAGAAGGTCAGCGGCTCGAACGGCCGGTAGATCAGCCCGACCCGCGGCGAGGCGCCGAACAGGGTCTGCTCGGGCGGCTGGGTCCGCGAGGCCGGCTGGCGGTTGAAATAGTACTGGCTGCCGAGATCGAACCGGGCGCCGACGACGAGCTGCAAGCCCGGCGCCAGCACGATCTGGTCCTGGACGTAGAGCCCGAACACCTCCAGCTTCTGCTTCAGGTCGGCCTGGAACTGGAGCGGCTGGAAGGCCGCGCCGAACATCGGGTTGAGGAAGCTGACCGGGGCGAGGTTGCCCTGCTGGGAGAAGGCGTGGCGGAAGCCGTTCGAGTACTCGAACCCGAGGAGCGCCGTATGGGCGAAGCCGAAGGTGTCGAACTTCATCACGGCCTCGGTCTGGCTGTCGACCGCGGCGAAGCGCGAATTGACCGTGGCTTCGCGCCGGCTCAGCAGCGTGCCGGCATTGTTGACCGATAGGGCACGGGCGGCGAACACGTCGAACGTGCCCCATTGCCCGGCGATGACCTGCCGGAGCGTCAGGTTCTCGTTGACGTCGTGCTCGGCCCGCATGGTGATCGTGTTGAACGCGCCGAAGTAGCGCGAGGACGGCTCACCGTAGAACCGGCCGATGTTGTCGAGCGGGACGCGGCCGCGGAAGGCCACCAGCCCCTCGTCGTACTGGGTGCGCTGGTTGGTGAATGCGGAGTTCACGTAGACCCGGGTGTCGGCGCTCGGCGTCCAGCTGAAGGCCGGCGCCACGAAGACGCGCCGGTTCGTGTCGCCGCCGTAATTGCGGAAGGTCGGATCCTCCTGGGCGGCGAAGCTGAGACGCGCGGCGAGGCCCTCGACGGCGGGCAGCGCGCTCGACACGGAGCCCTGGAAGCGCCGGAAGCCGAAGCTGCCGCCCTGCACGCTCGCGTCGGCCGTGGGCTCGAAGGTCGGCCGGCGGGTCACGATGTTGATGACGCCGCCGGGATCGCCCCGGCCGAACAGCACGGAGGCCGGGCCCTTGATCACCTCGACGCGCTCGGCATCCACGAGGTCGCGCGTCACCGGGTAGAAGTTGATGGCCGGGTCGACCAGCACGCCGTCGACGGCGAAGACCTGCGTGGAGAAGCCGCGGATCAGGTAGTTCTGCGACCGGCCCTGCACCGTGCTGCCGAGAACCACGTTGCTGACGTTGGTCACGGCATCGGTCAGCCGCAGGTCCTGCTGATCGGTGATCACCGAGCGGGACACGACGTTGATCGATTGCGGCGAGTCGCGCACCGGCGTGTCGGTGCGCGTGGCGGTCGCCGAGCGCGTCGCCCGGTAGCCCACGACGGGACCGTCGGCCCGCTCGCTGGCCGGGTCCGTGCCCGCAACGCTGAGTTCGGAGAGCACGACCTCGTCGGCGGCCGGGTCGGATTGCGCGCGGATCTCCGTCGGCGCGAGCAGGAGGAGCGACGTCGCGAGTCCGGTGCTGCAGATATTCAGGCGCGACCGGCAGTATTTGATGCGATCGACGGCGTCGATCCGGGCGGCGTGCATGATTTAAAATCGTTCTCAAGAGCGGCGTATCGACGCGGTGCGGTGTTTCTAGAGTGCAAACGCCGTCCTTTCTCAACGCCGATCCCGAAAGCCGCGCGTGACGCGCGCATCCTCTGCCCGGATGTGGCGCGGAAGGCACGCTTTGAGGGGCAATGCTTTGAAATCATTCAAAGATGCCAACTACAGAGTGTGTAATGCGTGGCCTTCGCAACCGGCTGAATCCCGGGCCGCGGGCCGACTCACGCCGTCGCGTCTGTCAGGTGACCGCGCGGGATCGCCCGGGAGAACGGCCGGCCGGCCCGCGCGAGGGGGGAAACGCGGACCGGCCGGCGTACCGCGCGCCGTGTCCGGCGCGCGATCGTCGATGGCGGTTCGACCGGCGCGCCGCCGGTGCGTCCCGGGGGCGCGGCGGCCGCGGTGCCGGGATCAGCGGCCGGCGTGTCGGCCCGCGTGCGCCGGGGCTGGCAGGCGACCGTCGAGCCCGGCGTCGAGGAGCGCGTGGAGCTGGGCGATCGCCGCGGCGACGTCGTAGTCGGGCAGCGCGGCCCGGCCGACGACGATCCCCTTCATCAGCGGCGCGAGCAGGGCGTAGAGCCCGGCCGGATCGCATCCCGGCGCGGTGGCGAGCGCCGCCAGGGTCGCCACGAACCAGTCGCGGCTCTCCGCCTCGGTCCGCGCCGTCATGGCGGCGATGTCCGGGTTGCGGGTCGATTCCGACCAGATCTCCACCCGCAGGGTCGCGGCCTCGCGGGTGATCGACGCGAAGTAGCGGGCGATGATGCCCAGCAACGTCCCGCGCGGGTCGCCGCTGCCCTCCATCTCGGCGACCAGGAGCGTGCCGCGCTCGCGCTCGCGCTCCACCAGCCCGAGGACCAGGGCCTCCTTGGATTCGAAGTAGCGGTAGAAGTTGCCCGGACTCATCGCGGCCTCGCGGGCGAGGTCCTGCATGGTGGTGCGATGGAAGCCGTTGCGCGCGAAGCAGGCCTCGGCGGCGTCGAGGATGTGCGCGCGCCGGGCGGACGGGTCGCCGCGGGCCTCCGCCCTCCTGTCCGCCGCGACGGTCACGATCCCGGCTGCGCTTTGACGGCGACCGGGGCGACGCGGCTCTGGTCCTTGCCCAGGCTGGCGACCGCGCAGGATTGCGGTCCCTGATGCAGGTCCGCGCAGATCCGGGCCTGCCAGCCGTCCGGGCCGGCGCCCGTCCAGTTGATCAGGGCCAGCCAGGCGAGGGCCAGGACGGCGCCGAAGGTCAGGTTGGCGGGGGTGCAGACGGCGCGGACGAGGGCGAGGGCGCCCGGGCCGCGGGCGCCGAAACGCTCGGCATCGAGATCGGACCAGCGGCCTTCGAGTGTGAGAGCCATCGCGCGCTCCTGTTTGCCCCACCCTTATAATGAACGTTCATTCTCATGTCAATGAACGTTCATTCTCATTGGGGGCGATGGGTTGAGACGGCAGCGCATCGCTGGGGCGGGGATATGCGAGGGCGGGGATCTACCGGGTGTGCCGGCGCGAGCGCGGCCGGGTCTCCGGCTTTCTCGGAACGGCCGTCCAGATCCACGCATGGGCGGGGAGCTCCTCCGGGGCTCGGATCCCTCGCGCCGCGGCCCGGCCGCCCGGGATCGGCGCGCGGCTCCGGTCAGGGCGGGGCTGGGCCGCGACCCGCATTCCGCAACCCTGCCCGCGACCCTGCCGCCGCGGCCTCGCGGTCCCGGCGCGTCCGGAAGCGCCGTCCCGGACGCGCGCGGCCTTTCGTCAGCCGAGCGTGGCCGGCTTGAGGGCGCCGGTCCGCTCGTGGAAGTCCGGGCCGTTGGTGGTCCGCGCCACGTGGCCGGCGCGGATCAGGTAGTCGCCGAAATGCTCGCCCGGCTGCCGGCCCTTCGCGTAGTCGGCGAAGAGCGGGTCGAGGGTGTCGCGGATCTCGGAGGCCGCCACGTCCTCCCGGTAGAGCTTGCTGAGCCGCGAGCCGTCGTGGGCGGCGCCCAGGTAGAGGTGGTAGCGCTCGGGGCCGCGGCCGACGAGGCCGATCTCCGAGATGAACGGCCGGGCGCAGCCGTTCGGGCAGCCGGTGGAGCGAATCGTGATCTCCTCCTCGGCGAGCCCGTGGGACGCGAGGCTCTCCTCCAGCTCGGTCATCAGGTCCGGCAGGTAGCGCTCGCTCTCGGCGAGCGCGAGGCCGCAGGTCGGCAGGGCCACGCAGGCGATCGAGCTGCGCCGCAGCGCGCTCGCGCCCCGGGTCAGGCCGTACTCGTCGACCAGCGCGTCGATCTCGGCGCGCTTCTCGGCCGGGACGTTGGCGATGATGACGTTCTGGTTGCCGGTGAGGCGGAAATCGCCCTGATGCACCTCGGCGATGCGGCGCAGGCCCGAGAGGAACTGCGCGCCGCCCGCGATGTCCTTGATCCGGCCCGAGGGCACGTAGAGGGTCAGGTGGTGGCGGCCGTCGTCGCCCTCGACCCAGCCGTAGCGGTCGCCGTTGCCCGTGAAGGTGAAGGGCTTGGGCGCGCCGAGCTTCTTGCCGGCGCGCTTCTCGACCTCGGCCCGGAAGGCGTCGAGGCCGTAGCGCTCGATCGTGTACTTGAGCCGGGCGTTCTTGCGGTTCTTACGGTTGCCCCAGTCGCGCTGGACGGTCATCACCGCCTCGGCGACCTTCAGGGCGTCCTCGGGCTTCACGAAGCCCATCACGTCGGCGGTGCGCGGGAAGGTGTCGGGCTCGCCGTGGGTCATGCCCATGCCGCCGCCCACCGTCACGTTCCAGCCGGTGACCTGGTTCTTCTTGTCGAGGATCGCGATGAAGCCGAGGTCGTGGGCGAAGATGTCGACCTCGTTGGAGGGCGGCACCGCCACGACGGTCTTGAATTTCCGCGGCAGGTAGGTCCGGCCGTAGACCGGCTCGACCTCGGCCTCCTCCTCGCCGCCGACCACGCGCTCGCCGTCGAGCCAGATCTCCCGCCACGCGCTGGTCTTGGGCAGCAGCGAGTCGGAGATGTCCTTGGCGAGCTGGTAGGCGGCCTTGTGGGCGCCGGTCTGAGCGGGGTTCGTCGCCGCCATGACGTTGCGGTTGACGTCGCCGCAGGCCGCGATCGTGTCGAGCAGCGCGCCGTCGATGGCGGCCATCGTGCGCTTCAGGTTCGACTTGATCACGCCGTGGTACTGGAAGGTCTGGCGCGTGGTCGCGCGCAGCGCCCCGCCCGCGTAGGTCCGGGCGATGTCGTCGAGGATCAGCCACTGCTTCGGGGTGATGACGCCGCCGGCGATGCGCAGGCGGATCATGAAGCTGTAGGCCTTGTCGAGCTTCTTCTTGGTCCGCTCGGGGCGCAGGTCGCGGTCGTCCTGCAGGTACATCCCGTGGAACTTCACGAGCTGCCCGTCATCCTCCGAGATCGCCCCGGTGGCGTGCTTGAGGAGGCCGTCCGCCAGGGTGCCGCGGAGGTAGCCGCTGGCGATCTTGATGTGCTCGTTCGCCGCGAGCTTCTCCGCGCGCGCGGCCTCGGCGTCCGTGATCGGGCGCGTTGTCGGCGGGGTCTCGTAGACGCGCTTGGCCGGGGCGGTGGTCGGGCCGGGGGCCGGGGTCTCGGCGGCGTCGCGGGGGCTGTGGTCGTCCATGGGGTGAATCCGTCTGTCTGAACGCGTCTTCCTCCCCGATCGGGAGGTGGCGAGCGGAGCGAAGCCGGTGCAGGACTGGAACCGGATCCGCGACCCGCCCCCTCTCCCGTGCGGGAGCGGGTCGGCGTGAGGGGTGCGCCCTCTCCGGAAAGACCTGATCCCTCACCCTGTCCCTCTCCCGCCCGGGAGCGGGGACCTGCGTCCCGCCTGTCTCTGCCGCATCTCGTTGAAGGCCCCCCGCGGTGCGGGGAGCGGTGTGTCCTCAGTAAACGTCCTGCTGGTAGCGGTGGCTGCGCTCCAGCGCCGCGACCTGCGCCTCGGCGTCGGCGGCGCTGAGGCCCTTCGCGCTCTGGTACGCGCCCACCACGGCGGCGCGCACGTCCTTGGCCATGGCCTTGGCATCGCCGCAGACGTAGAGATGCGCGCCCCCGTCCAGCCAGGAGACCAACTCCTGCGCGTGCTGGGTGATCCGGTCCTGAACGTAGACCTTCTCCGGCTGGTCCCGCGAGAAGGCCACGTCGATCTTCGTGAGCGACCCGTCCTCCAGGGCGTCCTGCCACTCGAGCTGGTACAGGAAGTCGTGGGTGAAGTGCCGGTCGCCGAAGAACAGCCACGAGCGCCCCGGGGCCTCCACGGCCCGGCGCTCCTGCACGAAGGCGCGGAACGGCGCGACGCCGGTGCCCGGGCCGACCATGATGATGTCGGTGGCCGGATCCTGCGGCAGGCGGAAGTGGCGGTTCGGCTTCAGCCGCACCCGCAGCTTGGCGCCGTCGCGGATGCGGTCGGCGACGTGGACCGAGGCGACGCCCGAGCGGGCGCGGCCGTGGGTCTCGTAGCGCACCGCCGCGATCGCGAGGTGGACCTCGTCGCCCACTTCCTTGCGCGAGGAGGCGATCGAGTAGGCCCGCGGCGGCAGCGGCCGGGTGATCGTATTC
Source organism: Methylobacterium sp. 13MFTsu3.1M2 (assembly GCF_900112625.1). Classification (NCBI taxonomy): domain Bacteria; kingdom Pseudomonadati; phylum Pseudomonadota; class Alphaproteobacteria; order Hyphomicrobiales; family Methylobacteriaceae; genus Methylobacterium; species Methylobacterium sp. 13MFTsu3.1M2. Next base: position 22,055 of record NZ_FOMM01000011.1, on the reverse strand, counting down.
ACGTGCTCGGCGGTGAGCTTCGCCGGGTAGGTCTCCAGCAGGTCGATCAGGTGGCGGCCCTCGATCCAGGCCTTGGCCTCGCCGCTGTCGATGAGCGTCTGCGCCTCCGCGTGGCCGGTCGCCTTCACGAAGCGCTCGATCGTGGCGGCCGACAGCGTGGTGATGTCCCGCTCGGCGAGCAGCGCCCGGCGCAGGGCCTCGTCGCCGGAGAGCCCGGCGGCGTTCAGGATCTCGTCCACGAGCTGCGGGTCGTTCTCGGGATAGATCTCCAGCGAATCGCCGGGCTCGTAGGCCGGCGCGCCGTCCTCGAAGGCGAGCGCGAGGTGGATCGTCTCCTTGTCGGAGCGCGACGAGTTGAGGTTCACGTGCTCGACGACCTCGACCACGACGGGCTCGCGGCTCGGCTCGGCGTCGTCGTCCTCGCCGGCGCCGGCGCGGGCGAAGTCCACCGCCACGACGTTGTCGGGCTGCTCGGCCGGGGCGAGCGCCTTCAGCGCGCCCTTGATCCAGTCGGCGGCGGGCTTCTCGAAATCGAGGTCGAGGTCGGCCCGCTCGGCGGCGCGCTTGGCGCCGAGCGCCTCGAAGCGCGCGTCGAGCGCCTTCCCGATGGCGCAGAACTCCGCGTAGGACGTGTCGCCGAGCGACAGGACCGCGAACTCGACGCCGTCGAGGCGCGGGGCGCCCTCCCCCATCAGCTCGCCGTAGGCCCGCACGGCCCGGGCCGGCGGCTCGCCCTCGCCCCAGGTGGCCGCGATGGCGATCAGCTTGCCGGCCTTGGGCAGGGTCGCGACGTCGAGGTCGGCGAAGTCCACCACCTTCGGCTTGAAGCCCTGCTTGCGTGCGAGCTTGGCGACGTTGCCGGCGAGCGCCTCGGAGTTCCCCGATTCGCTGGCGTAGATCACCGTCAGCGGCGCGGCGGCCTTGGGCGGGGCGGCCGGCACCGCGGCCGGCTGGCCGCCCGCGGCGTCGAGGCCCGCCAGGAAGCCGGCGAGCCAGGCGCGCTGCGTGGGGCTCGCGGTGCCGAGCACCGCGTCGAGGCTGGCGCGCTCGCCGTCCCCGAACGGGGCGGTGCGCGGGAGGAGATTCTGGCGGGACATCACGGGACCATGTCGGGGCCGGCGCGGCCGGTGTCAATCGAGAAACGTTCGTTTTGCAGAACGGGCGGCGTATAGGACATCACGTTCGCTGCACTGCGAAAAAAGAGAATATCATTCTCCAACCACGGCGAGGACGGGGGCCGTCCCCGGCAGGTGCCGCCCGTTCTTCGGAGGCGCCGGCAGCGGCAGGGCCGTGGTGGATTTCACCTTCTCCATCGCGAAGCGGGAGGTGACGTTCTTGAGCGGCAGCACCGCGATGAGGTGCTTGTAGAAGCTGTCATAGGCCTGCATGTCGGCGACGACGACCCGCAGCATGTAGTCCACGTCGCCGGCCATCCGGTAGAACTCCAGCACCTCCGGCATGGCCGAGACGGTTGCGGCGAAGCGCTGCAGCCACTCCTGGGAATGGTCCGCGGTCTCGATGGAGACGAACACGGTCAGCCCGAGGCCCAGCTTCACCGGATCGAGCACCGCCACGCGCCGGTCGATGACCCCGTCGGCCTCCAACTTCTGGATGCGCTTCCAGCACGGGGTCTGCGACAGGCCCACGCGCTCGCCGATCGCCGCGATGGAGAGCGTGGCGTCCGTCTGCAGCAGGGCGAGAATCTTCAGATCGATCGCGTCCAAAGCTGTCTCCGTGGGCTTCCGCCGCGCGCGGGGCGCGAGCGCATATACGTGTCTACCGGGACCAGTGAGAAGAATCTTTTACCTCGGGCCCATGCTGCCCGCGCCGGAAGCTGTGCGCAACCGCACGCCGAACCACCGGTCTGACCCCGCCAAGCGCGCCGGGGCGCCTTGACTTCGTTCGGTATAGCGAACATTTCGACCGTTCGACAACAGGCACGGCGCTGGCCGTGGCCTTTCCACCACGCGAACCCCGGGACATGGCGCGATGACCCGTCCGGACCGACAGGCGGCCGACTCCCTCGCGGAGCGGCTGTCCGGGCTCGACCTTCCAGGCCGCCTCCACCTGATCGCCGCCGAGATCCCCGGCCGCCTCGTCTTCACGACGAGCCTCGGCGTCGAGGACCAGGCGCTCACCCACGCGCTGGCCATGGCGGGCCTCGCGAAGGGTCGCGTCGAGATCGTCACCCTCGATACCGGCCGCCTCTTCGCCGAGACCTACGACACGTGGACCGAGACCGAGTCGGCCTACGGCATCCGAATCACCGCCTACGCCCCCGAACGCGCGGCCGCCGAGGATTTCGTGCGGAGCGAGGGCATCAACGGCTTCCGGCGCTCGGTGGCGGCCCGTCAGGCCTGCTGCGGCTTCCGCAAGGTCGAGCCGCTCGGCCGCGCGCTCGCCGGCGCGAGCGGCTGGCTCACCGGGCTGCGGGCCGGCCAGTCGGCCAACCGCGCCGAGACGCCGCTCGCCGCCTTCGACGCGGAGCGCGGCCTGATCAAGCTGAACCCGCTGGCCGACTGGTCGCGGGAGCAGGTCGACCGCTTCGTGCGCGACAATTTCGTGCCCTACAACGTCCTGCACGATCGCGGCTTCCCGTCGATCGGCTGCGCCCCCTGCACCCGCGCCGTGAAGCTCGGCGAGCCCGAGCGGGCCGGCCGGTGGTGGTGGGAGCAGGAAGACAAGAAGGAGTGCGGCCTGCACGTCGGACGCCCCGGTGCGGCCGTGCAGCCGGGCCAAGAGCCCGCGATCCTCGAGCCCGCCGCCTTCGAGACCACCCCGAATCAGACAGCCCGCCAGCCGGAGTTCGCCCGATGAGCGCCGCCCTCGCCGCCGCCGTGCAGCCGAGCGCCCCCACGCCCGCACCGACCGCCGCCGACCGCCTCAGCCATCTCAAGCGGCTGGAGGCCGAGAGCATCCACATCTTCCGGGAGACGGTCGCCGAGACCGAGAACCCGGTGATGCTCTACTCGATCGGCAAGGATTCTTCGGTGCTGCTGCACCTCGCCCTCAAGGCCTTCGCGCCCGGGCGGCTGCCGTTCCCGCTGCTCCACGTCGACACGACGTGGAAGTTCCGCGAGATGATCGCCTTCCGCGACGCCCGCGCCAAGGAGCTCGGCCTCGACCTCCTGGTCCACACCAACCCGGACGGGCTCGCCCGCGGTGTCGGGCCGGTGAGCCACGGCTCCGAGGTCCACACCGACGTGATGAAGACGCAGGCTTTGCGGCAGGCGCTCGACAAGCACAAGTTCGACGCGGCCTTCGGCGGCGCCCGCCGCGACGAGGAGGCGAGCCGCGCCAAGGAGCGGATCATCTCCCTGCGCACCGCGCAGCACCGCTGGGACCCGAAGCGCCAGCGCGCCGAGCCCTGGCACCTCTACAATCTTAAGAAGAAGCGCGGCGAGTCCCTGCGCGTCTTCCCGCTGTCGAACTGGACCGAGCTCGACATCTGGCTCTACATCGAGCAGGAAAATATTCCGATCGTGCCGCTCTACTTCGCCAAGGAGCGGCCGGTGGTCGAGCGCGAGGGCCAGCTCATCATGGTCGATGACGAGCGGCTGCCGCTCGCGCCCGGCGAGACCCCGCAGCAGCGCCTCGTCCGCTTCCGCACCCTCGGCTGCTACCCGCTCACCGGCGCGGTGGAGAGCGACGCGGCCTCGCTCCCCGAGATCATCGGCGAGACGCTGGCGGCGCGCACCTCGGAGCGCCAGGGCCGGGTGATCGACAAGGACGGGGCCGGCGCCATGGAGCGCAAGAAGCAGGAGGGCTATTTCTGATGACGCTCCACCAGGCTCCCACGGCCTTCACCGACCGGGCCTCCGGCTACGCGGCGTTCCTGACCGCCCACCGCAACAAGGCGGTGCTGCGCTTCATCGCCTGCGGCTCGGTGGATGACGGCAAGTCGACCCTGATCGGGCGGCTCCTGCACGACACCAAGCAGATCTTCGACGACCAGATCTCGGCGCTCCAGCGCGACTCGCGCAAGCACGGGACGCAGGGGCAGGAGATGGACCTCGCGCTGCTCGTCGACGGCCTCCAGGCCGAGCGCGAGCAGGGCATCACCATCGACGTCGCCTACCGGTTCTTCTCCACCGACAAGCGCTCCTTCATCGTGGCCGACACCCCCGGCCACGAGCAGTACACCCGCAACATGGCCACCGGCGCCTCGACGGCCGACGTGGCGGTGATCCTGGTCGACGCCCGCCAGGGCCTGACCCGGCAGACGCGGCGCCACGCGCTGCTCGTGTCGAATCTCGGGATCCGCCGCGTCGTGCTGGCGGTGAACAAGATGGACCTCGCCGGCTGGGCGCAGGGCACCTTCGACGGCATCGTGTCGGGGTTCTCGGACTTCGCCCGCGGGCTGAATTTCTCCGAGGTCAAGGCGATCCCGCTCTCGGCCAAGAACGGCGACAACGTCGTGGACGCGGGCGTCGCGGCACCCTGGTACACGGGCGGCACCCTGCTCCATTACCTCGAGACCGTGCCGGTCCGCGCGGAGGCGCTGAACGCGCCGTTCCGGATGGCGGTGCAGTGGGTCAACCGGCCCAATTCCGAGTTCCGCGGCTACAGCGGCCGGATCGCCAGCGGCCGGGTGCGGCCGGGCGATTCGGTGACGGTGCAGCCCTCCGGCCGGACCTCCACGGTGGCGCGGATCTACACCGCCGACGGCGACCTGCCCGAGGCCGGCGAGGACGAGTCGGTGACCCTGGTGCTGGCCGACCAGATCGACGCCTCCCGCGGGCAGGTGATCGTGGCCACCGACGCGCCGATGCGGGTCACCGAGACCCTCGACGCGCGCCTGTTCTGGGCGGCCGAGACCGATCTCAGCCCGGGCGCGAGCCTGCTCGCCAAGATCGGCACCGCCACGGTCACCGCGACAGTGGAGCGGATCGCCTCGCGGATCGATCCGGAGACCGGCCAGCCCGGCCCGGCCGAGCGCCTGTCGGCGAACGACATCGCCGACGTGAGCCTGCGCTTCGACCGGCCGGTGGCGGTGGACCCGTACGCGGAGAACCGCGAGACCGGCAGCCTGATCCTGATCGACCGCGAGACCACCGACACGGCGGCCCTCGGGCTGGTCCTGGCGCCGAGGGCGGAGGCCGCGCAGGCGGCGACGCCCGGTGCGAAGCCCGCGGACGGGGGCGGCTTCCTCGCCCGTCTCGGTCGCCTGTTCGGGCGCTGAGGACGGTCCCAGCACCCTGGCCGTCTCAGGTGATGGCCGCGACAGGGCCGTCCTTGCGAGCGGAGCGAAGCAATCCAGCCGGCGCGACGACTCCCGCCGTCGCGCTACCCTGGGTCACTTCGCTGCGCTCGTGATGACGGTGCGGGACGCGCCGATCGGACGACGGATCAGACCAGCCTGAAGCGCAGCTCACCGAGCCCTTCCAGCTCGGATACGACCTCGTCGCCGGGTTTCAGCCACGCGCGGTCCTTGCGCGGGATCTTCTCGCCGAAGATCACCCCCTGCGGGGTCCCGGTGTAGAAGATGTCCCCCGGCTTCAGGGTCATCACCTTCGACGCGAAGCTGATCAGCTGGCGGCAGTTGAAGATCATGTCGTCGGTGCTCCAGTCCTGGCGCACCCGGCCGTTGACCAGCGTCTTGAGCTTGAGGTTGTTCGGGTCCTTCACCCGGTCGGCGGTCACCAGGTAGGGGCCGAGCGGCGCGAACCCGTCCGAGGTCTTGCCGATCATGAACTGCGAGGTCAGCGTCTGGAGGTCCCGGGCGCTGAAATCGTTGCCCGTGCAGTAGCCGGCGAGATAATCGAGGGCGTCCGCCTCGGACACGTTCCGGCACTCGCGGCCGAACACCATCACCAGCTCGGTCTCGTAGTCGAATTCCCGCGCCGCCTGAGTCGGCAGCGCGATCGTGCCGCCGTGGTGGTTCAGGGCGTTGTTGTACTTGTTGAACAGCGGCGGGTCCTTGGGGATCGGCGTGCCGGTCTCCTCCGCGTGGTGGCGGTAGTTGAAGCCCATCATGATGATCTTCTCGGGCCGCGTGACCACCGGCGCGTAGGCGACGCCGGCTTCCGCCAGCACGAAGCGCCCGTCGGGCGCGGCCTCGACCGCGTCGATCAGGGCGCGCAGGGCCGGGCCGCGCCCGTTCTGGAGAAGGTCGTCCATGTCTGCGGGGACCGGCATCCCGAGCGCCCGGCCGGCGGCCTCGACGTCGAGAACGCCGTCCTTGGTCTTCACGCCCAGGGCGTAGCCGTCGCCGCGGCGCATGTTGAGGAGGACCATGTCGCGGGGCATGCCGAAGGGCGGCGCCCCCGTCGGCGTGGATTTCGGAGCCGCCGTGCGCTCCTCGGCGGCCCGGGCCGGCGCCGCGGCGGCGGCGGCGAGGCCCGCGGCCGTGGCGGTCAGGAATTCGCGTCGGTTGCCCATGCTGGCTCTCCTCCGGTCGGCCCGTCTGGTCGCGGGCGTGATCCGGGCGGGAGCCTGCACGGCCGGCGCCGCCGCCGCCAGGACCCGGGCGGGCGCCGGGTGACGGCTCAGGCCGCCTGTGAGGCGACGCCGAGTCCCCAGGCCCGCGCCAGCAGCGCGTAGGAGTCGTGGCGCGCCGCCTGGTCGGGGATCGCCGAGACGATCATCAGCTCGTCGGCTTGCGTGCGCCGGACCATCTCGGCGAGCCGGGCCCGCAGGGTCTCGGGGCCGCCCACGTGCAGGCGGTCGCGGCCGCGCTCGATCTGCACCCGCTCGCCGTCGGAATACGGGTAGTCCAGCGCCTCGGCGAGGCTCGGCAGAGGCCGGTACTCGCCGCGCTCCCGACGCAGCGTCGCGAGCCGCGCGCTGGAGGCGAGGCGCTCGGCCTCCGCGTCCGTGGCGGCGCAGATCGCCGCCACCGCCAGGATCGCGTGGGGCTTCGCGCCGAGCCGCGTCGGCCGGAACCGGGTCCGGTAGTCCAGCATCGGCGGCTCCGCGGGCATCCCGGAGAAGTGCTGCGCGAAGCCGAAGCCGCAGCCGATCTCGCCGGCGAGGCGGGCGCTGTAGTCGGAGGAGCCGAGCAGGAAGATCGGCGGCAGCGGCACCCCCGCGGGGCTCGCCTCGATCCGCGCGAACGGGTGCCCCTCCGGGAAGCCGCCGTCCCAGAACAGCAGCTCCTGCAGGCGGTCGAGGAAGTCGTCCCCGCCCTCCCCCGGCGCTTCCCGGCGGCGCAGCGCCCGCGCGGTGAGGCCGTCGGTGCCGGGCGCGCGCCCCAGACCGAGGTCGATCCGGCCCGGGAACAGGGCCTCCAGCACCCGGAAGCGCTCGGCCACCATCAGCGGCGCGTGGTTCGGCAGCATGATGCCGCCCGAGCCGACCCGGAGGTTGCGGGTCGCGGCGGCGATCTGGCCGATCATGATCTCGGGTGCCGGGCTCGCCACGTTGGGGAGCGCGTGGTGCTCGGCGAGCCAGTAGCGCCGGTAGCCGAGGTTATCGACGTGGCGGGCGAGGGCCAGCGTGTCGTGCAGCGCCCGCGCCGGGGTCGAGTCGGCGCTGACGAAGGAGAGGTCGAGGACGGAGAGCGGGGTCATGCCGGGTGAGATGGGGGTCTGGGCCGGCCGGTGCGAGGGCAGTTCGTCAGGACGGGGGCTCCTGAGCTTCTTCCGTGGTATCGCCTGGATAGACCGCCTCGAAATCGCGGCCGCCATAGAAGATATTGAGGATCCTCACGGATCCACGTTCCACGCGATAGGCGATCACAGCCGATCTCTCGAACGCCACCGTTCGCAAGCCTTCCAAGAGATCGTCACGGGGTCGGCCCGCATGCGGTGCGTGGCCGATTCGGTCGCACCGATCCTTGATCCGCTGCGTGAAGCGCTGCGCCGTCGCGACGTTCTGACTCCGCTGCAAGACCGTTCGGAAGATGCCGGCCAGATCGGCCTGCGCTTGAGGGCGAAACGCAACAGGCAGTCTACGCACGGCGGGTGGCGTGCCGCGCTTCAGCGAACATCCTGTCGAGATCCTCTTGAACCTCTTCGATGCTCAGATCCGGCCGCGGATCGTCCAGGGAACGCTGGATGCGGGCGCGGATGTCATCGAGACGCTCGGCATCCTCGCGTCGCTGGCGCTGCAGGGCGTGCACGGCCTCGTCGAGCAGCGCGTCCACCGAAGCGTACTCACCGGCCTCGACGCTCTCCCGCACGGCGCGGAGCGTGTCCGGTGCCAGGGTGATGCTGATCGTCTCGCCCATCGGCAGGGCCTCTCGTTCCGTCCCGATTCCGAGGATCATAGCAGAAACGTCGCTCCCGCGCGCCGCCGCGGCGTCTCACGCTTGCCGGCTCAGCGTCCCGGGCCTAGGGTCCGCCGCGCCGCGGGGAAGCGGCGCCTGACCGCAAAAATCCGGAGCATCGCACGCCATGGCTCTCCTCGCCGACGTCCTCTCGCGGGTGAAGCCGTCCGCGACCATCGTGATGACCCAGAAGGCCCGGGACCTGAAGGCCTCCGGCGTCGACGTCATCAGCCTGTCGGTGGGTGAGCCCGACTTCGACACGCCCGAGCACATCAAGCAGGCCGCCATCGCGGCGATCCACCGGAACGAGACCCGCTACCCGCCGGTCTCCGGGATCGTGCCCCTGCGCGAGGCGATCGTGCGCAAGTTCAAGCGCGAGAACGGGCTCGACTACAAGGTCTCGCAGACCATCGTGGGCACCGGCGGCAAGCAGGTGCTGTACAACGCGTTCCTCGCCACGCTGAACCCCGGCGACGAGGTGGTGATCCCCCGCCCCTACTGGGTGTCCTACCCGGAGATGGTCGGGCTGTGCGGCGGCACGCCGGTCTTCGCCGACACCGACATGGCCAACGGCTTCAAGCTCCAGGCCGAGGAGCTCGACCGGGTGCTGACCCCGAAGACCAAGTGGATCGTCCTCAACTCGCCGTCGAACCCGTCGGGCGCCGCCTATTCCCGCGCCGAGATGAAGGCGCTCACCGACGTGCTGCTCCGCTACCCGGACGTGCACATCCTCACCGACGACATCTACGAGCACCTCACCTACGGCGACTTCGCGTTCGTCACGCCGGCCCAGGTCGAGCCGCAGCTGATCGAGCGGACGCTGACGATGAACGGCGTCTCGAAGGGCTACGCCATGACCGGCTGGCGCATCGGCTACGCGGCCGGGCCGGAAGCGCTCATCAAGGCGATGGACTTCGTCCAGGGCCAGCAGACCTCCGGCGCCAGCACGATCGCGCAGTGGGCGGCGGTGGCCGCCCTCGACGGGCCGCAGGACCACCTCGCCACGTTCCGGGCAGCCTTCCAGGGCCGGCGCGACCTCGTCGTGTCGATGCTCAACCAGACCAACGGGCTGACCTGCCCGACGCCGGAGGGCGCGTTCTACGTCTACCCGTCCTGCGCGGCGCTGATCGGCAAGCGGACCGAGGCCGGCAAGACCATCGAGACCGACGAGGACTTCGTCATGGAGCTGCTCCAGGCCGAGGGCGTGGCGGCGGTCCACGGCTCGGCCTTCGGCCTGGGCCCGAACCTGCGCATCTCCTACGCGACGTCGAACGCGGTGCTGGAGGAGGCCTGCCGGCGCATCCAGCGCTTCTGCGGCTCGCTGCGGTAGCGGTCCCCAGGTCCCGGAGGGTCCCGTGCCCACGATCGCGGTGATCGCCCCGGGCGCCATGGGCAGCGCCGTCGGGGCCCGGCTCGCCGGGCACGGCGCCCGGGTACTGACCTCCCTGGACGGGCGCGGGGCGGCGAGCCGCGCCCGGGCCGCGGCCGCCGGCATGGCGCATGCCGGGGACGGCGAGCTCGCCGCCGCCGATCTCCTGCTCTCCATCGTGCCGCCCGCCGACGCGGAGGCGCTGGCCCGCCGGCTCGCGCCCGCCCTGGCGGCGGCCCCGCGCAAGCCGGTCTACATCGACGCCAACGCCGTCAGCCCGAAGACGGTCGGGCGCGTCGCCGGGATCGTCGCGGCCACCGGCGCGCCGTTCCTCGACGGCGCGATCCTGGGCCTGCCGCCGAAGCCCGGCGCCAAGGGGCCGCGCGTCTACGTCTCGGGTCCCGAGACGGCCCCGGCCCTGGTCCTGCGCGACCTCGGCCTCGACCTGCGCGTCTGCCCCGGCGCGGTCGGCGCCGCCTCCAGCCTCAAGATGAGCTATGCCGGCCTCAACAAGGGCCTGACGGCGCTCGCCGCGCTCGTGATCGGCGCCGCCGAGCGCGCCGGCGCCGGGGAAGCGCTGCTGGCCGAGCTCGCCGAGAACGAGCCGGCGCTGCTGGCCCGGTTCGCCAGGGGGCTGCCCGACATGGTGCCGAAGGCCTATCGCTGGGCGCCCGAGATGGAGGAGATCGCCGGGTTCCTCGGGCCCGACGCGGCCGGGCGGCAGGTCTTCTCCGGCTACGCCGCGCTCTACCGGCGCCTCGCCGCGGAGGATGGCGCGGACGAGATCGCCGCGCTGACGCGCTTCGCCGCGGCCGCGGCGGAGCACTGATCGCCGCGGGGTCCCGGAAACGGCCCCGCCTCTGTTGCCGGCTCGGCTGTCACCCTCTACACGGGCTGTCCCCAGCGGCCGATGCGCCTGAAGGTTTCGCGAGCCCGCTCGGGCCTGCATGGCGGCGGGGTCGGCAGTGACGGGACGGTCCGGACCAGTTCTCTGGGCCGTTCCTGTGAGGCTCAGTGGGCCGAGTCGCTGCAGGAGTGTCGGGAGCGCGGGGAACAGGAACCGCGGGTCCGGCGCATGGCCCACATGATTTCCCACCCGATTCCGCCCGCGAGACGGGTCGCGGGCGCGGGTCCCTGCCCCGTTCCGGGACAGCGTCGTCCGGGTCCGTTGCGGCTTCGTTCACGCTCCCGCGCGATGATGCGTCCGGGCCGGGGATCCGGTTCCGCGTAACCGCGTTCTCTCGGGCCTGACGACCATGCGAGCCCTGCTCACCAGCGGCATCAAGGCGATCCTCGGCATCGCCGCGCTCTCCACCGCCGCGCACTGGACCCTCCGGGTCCAGCGCGAGTCCGCCGCCCCCGCGGTCGCGACGGCGAGCCTCGCCGAGCCCACCGCGACCGGCTCCATCGAGCCGCGCCGGGTCGAACGGGCCGCCGCGCTGGCGCCCGCGCCGGTCGCCGCGGCGGCGCCTGTTCCCGCTGCGCCCGCGCGCGCCGCCGCGGGGCTCGACCAGTCGCACCTCGCCGCCCTGATCGCCGGCGCGACGCCGCCCAAGCCGAAGCTCGCCAAGGCCGCGACCAAGACGGCCTCCGCCGAGAAGGCCCCCGTTGCCGAGAAGGTCGCGGCGAAGCGCTGAGCCGCCGCCGGCGCGGGCGACCGTGCCGGCTGCATGGTTCCCCTGCGCGCCGGCGAATACCCGCGCGGCGCCGGGCGTGGCAGGGGTTTCAGCCTCTACCGAGATTGGTCAGGCATGAGCACGCAGGTCGCGACCTCCGTCCCCGACGACAGCGCCGCGCCGCGCGCCGCACCGGAGGCCGACCTCGCCGGCCGCCGGCGGATCGTCGGCATCGCCCTGATGTGCGGGGCCGTCGCCTTCTTCGCGAGCCTCGACGCCTGCGGCAAGACCCTGGCCCGGGCCGGCGTCGATCCCCTGGTCACCACCTTCATGCGCTACGCGGCGAGCGTCGCCATGATCTCGCTGTTCATCAACCCGGTACGCACGCCGGGCGTCGTGAAGAGCCGGCGCCTGCCGCTGCAGATCGCGCGCTCCCTGCTGCTCTTCGCCTCCACGGCGCTCAACTTCCTGGCCCTGCGCTACCTGCAGCTCGCCGAGACGATCTCGATCCAGTTCGCCGCGCCGCTCACCGTGGCGCTGCTCGCCGGGCCGCTGCTCGGCGAGTGGTCGTCGCGGGCGCGGCTGGCGGCGATCGGCGTCGGCTTCCTGGGCGTGCTGGTGATCGTGCGGCCCGGTGTCGGCGGGATGCATCCGGCCGCGCTGCTCTGCGTCGCCAACGTCGTGGTCTACGCCTTCTACGCGATCATCACGCGCAAGCTCGCGGCCTACGACTCGACCGCCACGACCATGTTCTACACGGGCCTCGCGGGACTCGCGCTGATGGCCCCGCTCCTGCCGTGGATCTGGACGAGCCCGGCGAGCCTGACCCACTGGGCGCTGCTGTTCGGGGTCGCGCTGTTCGGGACGCTGGGCCACTGGCTGCTGGTGATGGCCCATGCCCGGGCCCCGGCCAACGTGCTGGCGCCGTTCATCTACACGCAGCTGCTGTGGTCGGTGACGCTGGGTTTCCTGCTGTTCGGCGACGTCCCGAGCCGCTGGACGGTCGCGGGCGCCATGATCGTCGTCGGCTCAGGGTTGTACCTCCTGGCGCAGGAGACGATCCGCCGGGAGGCGCGACCGGCCGCCTGAGGCGACCGGCCGGAACCTGTCAGCGGCCGAGGCGCTCCTGGCGCTCCATCCGCTCCTCGCGGCGGTTCTCGCGCGCCCGGCGGGCCGGGTCGGGATCGGTGCCGAGCACGCCGCCGACCGTGCCGGTCGCCGCGCCGACCGCGCCGCCGACGACCCCGCCCACGGGGCCGGCCGCGGCCGTGCCGTCCTCGACGCCGCGCTGGGCGCCGCGCGCCGTGCCCTGGGCCTCCGCGGCGCCCGCGTAGGCCAGCGGCGCGAGGGCGAGGGTCGCGATCAGAAGCTTCTTCATGGGGCTACTCCCGGATGTCTGTCCGAATCGGCTCCGCGCCGCCGCGGCGGGCGGAGGGTGTGTCGGTCAACGGTTCAGACGCCGATTGGTCCCATCCGCGGTCACGGGCGCGTGATCCGCGCTGCCGCTGGCCTCCGGCCGGGGCGGCTGGTAGAGAACCCGTCATGCACGCTTCGCGCGCCCTGCGCGGCCCCGGCCGCCCGATCCGAATTACCGGCCCGGCCTCCGCCTGAGGGCCCGCTCCAGCGCGGCCGCGCGGAGGTCCGGGATCCTCCTGCCGCCCGACCCAATTCCGCCGGCCCGACGCTGCCGGCCCGACCGCCGATGCGAGATCCGATGACCGCCCCCGAGACCGCGCCCGCCCGCGACTATTCCAAGACCCTGTTCCTGCCGCAGACCGAGTTCCCGATGCGCGCCGGCCTGCCGGTGCGCGAGCCGCTCTTCATCGAGCGCTGGAAGCGGATGGACCTCTACGGCAAGCTGCGCGCCCGCGGCCAGGGCCGGCCGAAATTCGTGCTCCACGACGGCCCGCCCTACGCCAACGGCAACATCCACATCGGCACGGCGCTCAACAAGATCCTCAAGGACGTGGTGGTCCGCTCGCAGACCGCGCTCGGCTTCGACGCCAACTACGTCCCGGGCTGGGACTGCCACGGCCTGCCGATCGAGTGGAAGATCGAGGAGCAGTACCGCGCCAAGGGCCGCAACAAGGACGACGTGCCGGTGATCGAGTTCCGGCAGGAATGCCGGACCTTCGCGGCCCAGTGGCTCGACGTGCAGCGCGAGGAGTTCAAGCGGCTCGGCGTCACCGGCGACTGGGACCATCCCTACGCCACCATGGCGTTCCCCGCCGAGGCCGTGATCGCCGACGAGCTGATGAAGTTCTCGATGAGCGGCCAGCTCTATCGCGGCTCCAAGCCGGTGATGTGGTCGGTGGTCGAGAAGACCGCGCTGGCCGAAGCCGAGGTCGAGTACGAGGAGCACGTCAGCGACACGGTGTTCGTCGCCTTCCCGATCCGCTCCGGCGCCGAGGGCGACCTCGCGGCGGCCCGGGTGGTGATCTGGACGACCACGCCCTGGACGATCCCGGGCAACCGCGCCGTCGCGTTCTCCAAAAAAATTGCCTACGGCCTGTACCGGGTGACGGAGGCGCCGGCCGACAACTGGGCGGTGCCCGGCCAGACCTACCTGCTCGCCGACAGCCTCGCCGCCACGGTGTTCAAGGCCGCCCGGGTCGAGGCGTTCGCGCGCGTCGCCGACGTAAGCCCGTCGACGCTCGCCGGCCTGACCCTGGACCACCCGCTGGCCAAGCTCGGCTACGGCTTCGCCGTGCCGATGCTCGACGGCGACCACGTCACCGACGAGTCCGGCACGGGCTTCGTCCACACGGCGCCGAGCCACGGCCGCGAGGATTTCGAGCTCTGGATGGCGAGCGGCCGGCTGCTGCGCGAGCGCGGCATCGACGCGACCATCCCCTACACGGTCGACGCCGACAGCGTGCTCACGGAGGCCGCTCCGGGCTTCACCGGCACCCGCGTGCTCACCGCCAAGGGCGAGAAGGGCGACGCCAACAAGGCGGTCATCGCCGCGCTGACGGAGGCCGGGGCGCTGATCGCCCGCGGGGTGCTGCGCCACCAGTACCCGCATTCCTGGCGGTCCAAGAAGCCGGTGATCTTCCGCAACACGCCGCAATGGTTCATCGCCATGGACCGGCCGGTGGATTCGCTGGGCAACCGGACGCTGCGCGAGGTGGCGCTCCAGGGTATCGACGACACCCAGTGGGTGCCGACCCAGGGCAAGAACCGCATCACCGGCATGGTCGCCAACCGGCCGGACTGGGTGGTCTCGCGCCAGCGCGCCTGGGGCGTTCCGATCACCGTCTTCGTCCACCGGGAGACCGCCGAGATCCTCAAGGACGATGCCGTCAACGCCCGCATCCGCGACGCCTTCGCCGCGGAGGGCGCCGACGCGTGGTTCCGGGACGATGCCGCGCAGCGCTTCCTGGCGCCCGACCACGACCCGGCCGCCTACGAGAAGGTCACCGACGTCCTCGACGTCTGGTTCGATTCCGGATCGACCCACGCCTTCGTGCTCGACGATCCGGAGGCCTTCCCGGGGCTGGCCGGGGTGAAGCGCGTCCGCGACGGCGGCCAGGACCGGGTCATGTACCTGGAGGGCTCCGACCAGCACCGCGGCTGGTTCCAGTCCTCGCTGCTCGAATCCGCCGGCACCCGCGGCCGGGCGCCCTACGACATCGTCCTGACCCACGGCTTCGTGCTCGACGGCAAGGGCCTGAAGATGTCGAAGTCGAAGGGCAACGTCGTCGCGCCCCAGAGCGTCATCAAGGATTCGGGCGCCGACATCCTGCGCCTCTGGGTCGCGGCCTCCGACTACACCGACGACCTGCGCATCGGGCCGGAGATCATCAAGACCTTCGCGGAGACCTACCGGAAGCTCAGGAATTCCCTGCGCTGGATGCTGGGCTCCCTGGCGCACCGGGTCCCGGGCGACGACGTGGCGTACAAGGACATGCCGGAGCTGGAGCGGTTGATCCTGCACCGGCTGGCCGAGCTCGACGGCGAGATCCGTGAGGCCTACGCGGCGTTCGACACCAAGCGGGTGGTGGCGCTGCTCAATGGCTTCATGACCGGCGACCTGTCGTCCTTCTACTTCGACGTGCGCAAGGACGCCCTGTACTGCGATCCGATCTCCTCGGTCCGCCGGCGGGCGGCGCTGCAGGTGATCGACGAGGCCTTCCGCCGGGTGACGATCTGGCTCGCCCCGGTGCTCGCCTTCACCGCCGAGGAGGCGTGGCTCGACCGCTACCCGTCCGAGGACGGCTCGGTGCATCTCCAGACCCTGCCGGAGACCCCGTCCGCATGGCTCGACCCTACCCTCGCGGAGCGCTGGCAAAAAATCCGGCGGGTGCGGCGGGTGGTCACCGGCGCCCTGGAGATCGAGCGCGCGGCCAAGCGCATCGGCGCGAGCCTGGAGGCGGCGCCGACGGTCTACGTGGCCGATCCGGACCTGCTCGCGGCGCTCGAGGGCTGCGACTTCGCCGATACCTGCATCACCTCGGACATCGCCGTTGTGGCGGGCGAGGGCCCGGCCGAGGCCTTCCGCCTCGACGAGGTGCGCGACGTGGCGGTGGTGCCGAGCCCGGCCGCGGGTCGCAAATGTGCCCGCTCCTGGCGGGTCAGCCCGGAGGTGGGCAGCGACCCGGACTACCCGGACGTGACGCCCCGCGACGCCCAGGCCCTGCGCGAGTGGGACGCGGCGCATCCGGAGGCGAGCGCGGCGTGAGGGCGTTCCGCGTCGTCGGCGGCGCCACTCCCTCTCCCCGCCCGCGGGGAGAGGGGGACGCCGGCCCGGGCCGAGTGCGCCGCCCGTGACGCCGTTCCGCGCCGGTCTCCTGGCCCTCGTCCTCACCCTGGTCCTCGATCAGGCCAGCAAGCTCGGCCTCTATTTCGGCACCGACCTCGTGCTGACGCAGCCCTGGCGGCTGGCGCCCTTCGCCGACTTCGTCGTGGTCTGGAACCGGGGCGTCTCCTACGGGCTGTTCCAGCAGGAGGGCGGGATCGGCCGCTGGCTCCTCGTGGCCCTATCGCTGGCCGCCGCCCTCGGCCTCGGGATCTGGATGCGCCGGGCCACGTCGCGGCTCCTCGGGATCGCCCTCGGGCTGATCGTCGGGGGGGCGCTCGGCAACGCCATCGACCGGGCCGCCTACGGCGCCGTCTTCGACTTCGTCCACCTGCATGCCGGCGGCTGGTCCTGGTACGTGTTCAACGTCGCCGACGCGGCGATCGTGGCCGGCGTGATCGGCCTGATCCTCGACAGCCTGTCCCCGGACGGCCGCAGGGGCCGGGCGTCCCCGCCGCAGGGCGACCCGGCGCCGCGCCTGTGATCCCTGCAACACACAGGTCCTCCCGCGTCCCCCTCCTGGCGCGACGCAGTCAAGGCGCCATACGATCGCCGGAAACCGGTCTCAGGCCGGGACCCGTCGGATCGGGCCGCGCCGCGGCCTTCCCAGAGCCGGACGCTCCGTCCGGAACCCGTGAGGCAGCATGACCGGGCATCGCAGGCTTCGTCCCCTCCTCTCCGCCGCGGTGGCCCTGGCTCCGCTCTGCGTCGTCGGTGCCGCGCACGCGCAGGAGCGCGGCGAGTTCATGCGCGACGCCCTGTCGGGCATCGGCCTCCTGGAGAAGCGCCAGGATCCGATCGACTATCACGAGCGGCCGCCGCTGGTGATGCCGCCCAAGATCGACGGCAAGGCCCTGCCGCAGCCGCGGGCGCGCTCCACCAGCACCGCCTGGCCGAAGGATCCCGAGATCGTGGAGCGCGAGCGCGCCGCCGTGGAGCGGCGCAATCCCAAGGGCTCCCAGGCCCAGGGCCGCTACGACGACAACAACGCGACGCTCTCCGTGGAGGAGATGCGCGGCGGCCGCCGTGCCGGCGCGGGCCTGACGACCACCGCCGAGCGCAAGCCCGGCGACAACAACCGCGACGACAGCCTGCTCAGCCCCTTCGAGCTGCTCAAGGGCAAGAGCGCCAACGCCGAGCCCTCCGACATCGAGCCGAGCCGCGACACGCTCACGGACCCGCCGACCGGGTACCGGCAGTCGCCCAAGCAGCTGGCCCGGCCGCCGTCGAGCGACCCGATCAACAACGCCAGCCGCGAGCGCGAGGAGTCGGATCCCCGCGCGTATCTCCGTCAGCGCGCGCAGCAGTGACGGGGGCGCCGTGTCGCCGTTGCAACGGCGCCGCGGCGTGGCAACATGAGATGATCGTCCCGGTGCGGTTCTTGCGCCCCGGTGACCAGGACGGCCCCGATCCGCGCGCGCATCCCGACGCGGGACGCTTCGATCCGGGGCCGGCAGAAGGAAAGCGGAATGCACCTGTTCAGGAAGGCGACGCCCACCCTCTTCCCGCTGCGTCCGGGCTCGCCCTACGGCGGCAGCGCCGGCCGGGGCGAGGCCGCGCCGTTCGGGCGTTCCGAGGCGGGCGGACCGGAAGTGACGGCCTTCACCCTCGACAACGGCCTCGACGTGGTGGTCGTCCCCGACCACCGGGCCCCCGTCGCCACCCACATGATCTGGTACCGCAACGGTTCGGCCGATGATCCGCTCGGCCAGTCGGGCATCGCCCACTTCCTCGAGCACCTGATGTTCAAGGGCACCGAGAAGCACCCGGTCGGGGCCTTCTCCAAGGCGGTGTCGGGCCTGGGCGGCCAGGAGAACGCCTTCACCAGCTACGACTACACCGCCTACTTCCAGCGGGTCGCCCGGGATCACCTCGGCACCATGATGGAATTCGAGGCGGACCGCATGAGCGGCCTCGTCCTCGACGACGCCGTCGTCGCCCCCGAGCGCGACGTCGTGCTGGAGGAGCGGCGCATGCGGGTCGAGACCGACCCCTCCGCCCAGCTCTCCGAGGCGATGGCGGCCGGCCTGTTCGTGCACCATCCCTACGGCATCCCGATCATCGGCTGGATGCACGAGATCGAGGGCCTGAACCGCGAGCACGCGCTGGCCTACTACAAGCGCTTCTACACCCCCGAGAACGCCATCCTGGTGGTGGCCGGCGACGTCACGCCCGACGAGGTCCGGCGCCTCGCCGAGACCACCTACGGCCGCGTGACGCCCCAGGGCGCCCGGCCCGAGCGCCTGCGGGCGCGGGAGCCGGAGCCGAAGGCCCTGCGCCGCGTCGCCGTCGCCGACCCGAAGGTCGAGCAGCCGACCCTGCAGCGCCTCTACCTGACCCCCTCCTGCATCACCGCCCGGGACGGCGGCTGCCACGACCTCGAGCTGCTGGCCGAGGTGCTGGGCGGCGGCTCGACCTCCTACCTCTACCGCAAGCTGGTCATGGAGACCGGCCTCGCGGTGAATGCCGGCGCCTGGTACATGGGCTCGGCGATCGACGACACCCGCTTCTCCGTCTACGCGGTGCCCGCCGAGGGCGTGCCCCTGGAGAAGCTGGAGGAGGCCGTCGACAGGGTGCTGCGCCGCGCCCCCGCGGAGGCCCTGGACGCCGAGGCGATCGAGCGCGCCAAGACCCGCCTCGTGGCCGAGACCGTCTACTCCTCTGACAGCCAGTCGTCGCTGGCACGCATCTACGGCTCGGCGCTGGCGATCGGCGAGACCATCGAGGAGGTCCGCCGCTGGCCGACCGACATCGAGGGGGTGACGCAGGCGCGTCTCAAGGGCGCCGCCGAGCGCTGGCTGACGCCGGCCCGCTCGGTCACCGGCTACCTGACCAAGGCGCAGGATCCCGACGCCCCGGTCGCGATGGCCGCCGAGTAACCCCGGGTGCGTCCCGCCGGGCCCGTGACGGGTCCGGGCGGGGCGCTCTGCCGAACGGGAGCCCTGGCCCGCTCCGCCGTCGCCCGAGATAGAGACACGAGGTTCCCATGAGCTTGGCCGAGACTCTGGTCGAGACCACCGCCCAAACCGTCAGCTCGCCCACCACGGCGCTGCCGGTGACGACCGCCGCCGGCATCGAGGCGTGGCACGTCGAGTCGCCGGTGGTGCCGATGATCGCCCTGGCCTTCACCTTCGAGGGCGGCGCCGCCCAGGACCCGGCCGGCAAGGCCGGCTGCGCGCAGATGCTGGCGCGGCTCCTCGACGAGGGCGCCGGCGACCTGACCTCCGACCTGTTCCAGGAGCGGCTCGCCGCCCGGGCAATCGAGCTGTCGTTCCACGCGGGGGCCGACGCGGTCGGCGGCTCGCTGAAGATGCTGGTCAAGCACGCCGACGAGGGCATCGCGCTCCTCGCCCTGGCGCTGGCCAAGCCCCGCCTCGACCCCGACGCGATCGAGCGCGTCCGCGCCCAGATCATCGCCGGCCTGCGCTACCAGCAGAACGATCCGGGCGTGCTGGCCTCCCGCCGCTTCTTCAAGGAGGCGTTCGCCGGCCATCCCTATGCCCGCCCGTCCTCCGGCACCGTGGAGAGCGTGACGGCGATCACCCGGGACGACCTGCTGGCGATGCACGCCCGCATCATCGGCCGCGGCCGGGTGAAGGTGGCGGCGGTCGGCGCCATCGGCGCCGAGCAGCTCGCCGAGGGCCTGAACCGCGCCTTCGGAACCCTGCCGGAGGCCGGGGCGCTGAAGGCGGTGCCGCGCACCGAAGTGCACGATCTCGGCAAGCGCATCGTCGTCGACCTCGACGTGCCCCAGTCGGTGATCCGGTTCGGCATGGCCGGCGTGCCGTGGCGCGACCCGGACTTCATCCCGGCCTACGTGCTGAACCACATCCTCGGCGGCGGCGCCTTCACGTCCCGCCTGTTCCAGGAGGTGCGCGAGAAGCGCGGGCTGGCCTACTCGGTGGGGACCTCGCTGGTCAGCCACCGGTCGGCCGCGATGACCTGGGGCTACACCGCCACCAAGAACGAGCGCGTCGGCGAGGCCCTGTCGGTGATCGGCGACGAGATCGGCCGGCTGATCACGGACGGCCCGGACGACGACGAGCTGCAGAAGGCCAAGGATTACCTGACCGGCTCCTACGCCCTCGGCTTCGACACCTCGACCAAGATCGCCCACCAGCTGGTGCAGATCGCCTTCGAGGAGCTGGGCATGGACTACATCGCCCGGCGCAACGCGATGGTCTCGGCCGTGACCCAGGCGGATATCCGCCGGGCCGCCGCCCGCACCTTCGCGGACGGCAAGATGCTGGTGGTCGCCGCCGGCCGGCCCGTGGGGCTCTGAGAAGCGGGTCTCGGGACCGCGGTTCGGCGAAATCCGCCGCGCCCGGGTACCGATCGCCGCGTAGCGGCCGCGCCGCCGGTCCGGGGCGCGGCGCCTCTCGGGCGGCGATCGCTGCGGGCCGACCGCGGCGCGGCCCCGGAGGAACGGGTGCCGGCCGCCCGATCCGCGAGCCGCTCGCGAAGCCGCCGCCGCCCCCCACCTGAGGCGCGACGCGGCGAACCCCAGGACCGACATGCAGCTCACCGGCATCCACCACCTCACCGCGGTGACCGCGCGCGCGGCGGAGAACGTCGCCTTCTACACGGGCACGCTCGGCCTGCGGCTCGTGAAGAAGACGGTGAACCAGGACGACGTCTCGGCCTACCACCTCTTCTACGCCGACGGGCTGGCGAGCCCCGGCACCGACATCACCTTCTTCGACTGGCCGGCGCCCCGGGAGCGGCGGGGCTCCGGCAGCATCACCCGCACGCACCTGCGCGTCCCGGGCGAGGGCGCGGTCGCGTGGTGGCACGCGCGCCTGCGCGAGGCCGGGATCGTCGAGGCCGAGCCCGCCGCGCGCGACGGGCGCCTCACCCTCGATTTCGAGGATCCGGAGGGCCAGCGTCTCGCCCTGGTGGACGATGGCGGGACCGGGCCGGAGCATCCCTGGGACGGCTCGCCCGTGCCGGGCGCCTACCAGATCCGCGGCCTCGGCCCGATCCGGCTGTCGGTGCCGGACCCGGCCCGCACCGCCGCCGTGCTGACCGAGGTGCTCGGCCTGCGCCGGGACCGCGCCTTCGAGACGGGCGACGGCCCGGTGGAGGTCTACGCGATGGGACCCGGCGGCCCGGCCGCCGAGCTCCAGCTCCTGGCCGACCGGTCCGCGCCGGCCCGCCAGGGCGCGGGCGCGGTCCACCACGTCGCCTTCCGCATCCCGGACGGGGATTACGAGGCCTGGGCCGACAGGCTCCGGGCGGCGCGGGTGCCGAGCAGCGGGCCTGTGGACCGCTACTACTTCCGCAGCCTCTATTTCCGCGAGCCCAACGGCATCCTGTTCGAGATCGCCACCGACGGGCCGGGTTTCACCGCGGACGAGCCCCTGGAGACCCTGGGCGAGCGCCTGGCCCTGCCGCCGTTCCTGGAGCCGCGCCGGGCCGAGATCGAGGCCGGGCTCGCGCCGCTCCGGCCCGCCGCCCCCGTCTGAGGGCGGCGCGGGGCCGGCTCTGCGGCAACCCTCCCATGTCCGGAACGGCGCTGCGGAGCGTCCGCGAAGACGCTAAATCTTCGAACGATTCCAGGCCGTTCACTTCTTTCGCCAGTGTGATCCCGGCACGCCTTGACGGACGTGCTGCAACTGCGAAAGAAGCGGCGCGCGTGTGTTTGCAACCGGATCCGGGCGGGTTCCCTGCCGAGGATCCACCCCCGCCCGAGCGGGGCGGCGGGGATCCCCCGCACCACGGGCCCCGAATCGTCGGGGCCGTGTGCCGAGCGTCAGAGGATTCGAGGACTGATCCGTCGATGAGCAAGTTCTACGAGGAGCGCGTTCTGTCGGTCCACCACTGGACCGACAACCTGTTCTCGTTCCGCACGACGCGGGATCCGGCGTTCCGGTTCCGCAACGGCGAGTTCACCATGATCGGGCTGGAGGTCGAGGGCCGGCCGCTCTTGCGCGCCTACTCGGTGGTCTCGGCCAACTACGAGGAGGAGCTGGAGTTCTTCTCGATCAAGGTCCAGGACGGCCCGCTGACCTCGAAGCTGCAGCACCTGAAGGTCGGCGACCCGATCATCGTCGGCAAGAAGCC